>JADGRD010000613.1 GCA_017881285.1 Pseudomonadota bacterium
TTTGGATGGCAAAGAATATCTAGCTGTCGGTAATGTCGGTAACGAACACAGCGATGGGGCTGGATTTACCGGTCTAGGGGGCTGCGAACGCCGCTGGCGCCGTTGTTGAGACGTGGGTGTAGACCATAGTTGGGGCCGACGTCACGGCCCCTCACCTGCCACGCTCCGCGTGGCGGCCTCACGGGGCGCACGAGAGGCTAGCCCCCTCACCCACGCTTCGCCGAGCTCCGCTCGACGGCCTCACGGGGCGCACGAGAGGCGAGGCCCCTCACCCGTCGAGCTCCGCTCGACGGCCTCACGGGGCGCAGGAGAGGCGAGCCCCCTCACCCGTCGAGCTCCGCTCGCCGGCCTCTCCCCGCGTTGCGGGGCGAGGCTTGAAGTGGGGGCGAGGCTGGATCACCGGTGGTCCGTCGGGGCCAGTTCGATGAGGGGGATCTGGTCGCGGCGCTTGGGGCCTAGGTCCTTGCCGATGAGGGGGGGGAGCTTGAGCTCGGCGGGCAGGGTGGACGGGGGCTTGGTCCAGTCGAGAACGGGGACGAGCGAGAGACGCCGCGGCTCCAGGCCGGCGTCGGTGAGGATCTCGCGCGGCCAGGGGATGTCGACCTTTGTGGCGTGCGCGGCCAGGGTCAGCAGGAAGGTGAGGGGGTTGTACGAGTAGACGATCTGGTCCTTGGGCAGGCCGGCGTGCTCGGCGAGGGTGTCGTTCCAGAAGAGGTAGGGCGCGATGGCGATGACGTAGAGCTTGCGGCGGTCGGCCTCGGGCACCGCGGAGAGCTCGCGCAGGCCGAGGAATTCCTGGAGGGTGGTGCGGTCGCCCCATTCGTGGCGGTGGCGAATCACCACGCGGCGCAGGGCCTGGCGCTTCGTCGGGTCGGGGCCATGGAAGACCGCGGCCAGCTCGGCCTCGTCCACCTGGCCGTCGTTGTTCTTGTCGAGCAGCGTGACCAGACCCGCGCGCCGGGCGATGGGACCGTCGGTGCTGGCGTTGAGGTAACGGAAGCCGCGGTCGAGGCCGGCGGGTAGTTTATCCACAGTGAAGATCTCGAAGTGCAGCTCGGTGCCTTGCTCGGGGCCGCGCGCGACGTGACCGACGTGGCCCAGCAGATCCCCGGTCTCGACCCGCTCGTCGAGCAGGGTGACGGTGCCCTTGTCCAGCGAGGCGCGCGCGGCCGCCCGGTCGGGTTGCATCAGCGCCTGCATCCAGGGCACGGGATTGTCCGCGCCGAAGGCGGGCAGGTCGAGGTGGGCGAGCAGCGAGAAGAAGACGATGACCTGGCCCTCGACCTCGACCTCGTGGCGGATGAGCACGAAGGAGGTCGACGAGCCGTTGCGCTCGCCCCGGCGCGCGGCGACCAGGCGTCCGCGCGTGGGCGCCACCACGGGCGAGCCGGTGCGGACGCGCAGGTGGACGCCCGAGTGCCACAGGCGGCCCGGCGCCAGCGGGAAGAAGCCGGTGGCGCGTTCCTCGCTCATATAAAAAGCGGCCTTGCGCGCGGCGAGCAGGTCGTCGCGCGTGCGTGGCACCTCGGTGAAGGCGCGGATCTGGACGGGAAAGACGAAGCCCTGCAGGGCGCGCAGGATGCGTTTCCAATCGAGGGCGCCGGGGTCCCACTTCTGCTTGTCCAGGTCGACGTGCAGGTGGCCAACGATGCCGTGGAACGACAGGGGGTCTTCCAGCGTGTCCATGATGACCTCGCCGTTCTTCTCGGGCACCTCGGGCTTCATCTTGGGAAAGATGCGCAACAGGGTACGCGTCACCGCCACGATGGACTCGTACTGCTCGGGCCGGAAATCGTAGGCGTCGTACTTGGCGCCGTTGATGATGACGACCTTGCGTGGGCGCGTGCGCCACTCGGGGGGGAGCTTGTGCATCTCGTCCGGGTTGTATCGGCCGCGGTTGCAGATCTCGACGCCGATCGAGATCGAGTTCTCCTGCTCCGCGTGGTAGGCGCGCTCGGCGAGATCCAGGGTCTGGTAGATGGTGCCATCGGTGTCGATCATGAAATGGGCCGACAGGCCACAGCCCGTGCCACCGCCGGGCCGCGTGCGGTTGTGCATCGACTTGAAGCACGAGCGGGAGTTCACGCAGCCGTCGAAGTGCAGGACGAACTGCGAAACGATGGCCTGCAGGTTCTCGAGGGTGCGCTTGGTGAAGCCCTTGCGCGTGCCAAAGCGGGGGGAGTCGAAGTCGCAGCACCCGCCGGTCTGGTCGATGCAGCGCACATGGTAAGCGTCAAAGCCCTGGTCGTCGTTCCACAGGACGACCGTGCGCCCCACGTCGAAAGGCTGGCCCGCGGCAATGATCGAGGTGCCGCGGGTGGGCCCGGGGGTCGGGGGCCCGGGGGGAAGGGCCGGGGCGGGTTCGTCCGCTGGCGCCGCCGCGAGAAGGGCCAAGAGGATGTGAGGGAGAGTGCTGACCATAGGCCGCACGATGATACTTCAGGTGTTTGCGATCTTTACGATAGGTGTTTGACCATCGGGGCTGCCAAACCTATCATCCGTGGCGTCGTGAACCCACGTCGAGCCAGACCGGTCGTCAAGGCGAAGCCCAAGGTTTCGCGCGCCTGGAGCCGTGACGACGGCGCTCCCACGCCCGACGAAGTCAAGGCGTCGATATCCGCGCCCGTGCGGATGGAGGAGCAGGCCTGCCCGAACTGCGGCCAGCCCATGCTGGCGGCTTGGGGCTCGACCTGCGGCAACTGCCGCCCGCGCATGGCCTCGCCGAAGACCATGTTCATGTCGACCGTCGACGCCAGCGGCGTGGTGCCGGCGCCCGGCCTCAGCCTGGGGTGGTTCGTCGTGCTCTCGTCACTGGATGCGCAACAGAGCGGTGCTCTGCTCGAGCTAACCACGCCCGTGACCCTCCTCTCGCGCGGCGCGCAGGCGAACACCGCGATGGAGACGTGGATCGATTTCAACGACAAGTTCGTGTCCAACGGCCACGCCGTGATCCACCGGCCCCAGCGGGCCGCCGCCGACGAGGCCTTCACCATCCGCGACCGCGAAGTCCCCGGGCCGTCGGCCAACGGCACCTTCGTCAACTCGCACAAGCTGACCCGGGGCGAGGTGGTCGAGCTCAGCGAGGGTGACATCGTGCGGGTGGGCCGCACCGAGCTGATGTTCAAGTCCCTGTGGCTATCGCCCAGCGGAAGGGGTGGCGCGTGAGACGCGGACGCATCCTCCTGACCGCCATCCTGCTCTCCGCCGGGCTGCTGCCCGCGGCCCAGGCCGCGCCGGTGTTCATCGCCTCGCCGCCGGTCGTGGACCGCGCGGCGGGCGAGATGGAGTTGCTCGTGGGCGGGATCTCCGAGGACGGAACCACGCTCAAGCCGTCGGCGATCGAGGTCGAGATCGACGGGGAGGCCGGGCCGGCCCCCAGGGCGATGGAGGTC
>JADGRD010000063.1 GCA_017881285.1 Pseudomonadota bacterium
CTTCCAGCCAGACGCGGTGCTGTGGATCGATGTGAGTCGCCTCGGCGGGCGCGTAGTCGAAGAACTCTGCATCGAACAGATCGGCACCTTCGAGTAGCCCCCGTGCACCCACGTAATTCGGCTGGGACAGGACGGACGGGTCGGGTTCATCCGCAACCAGATCGGCCACTTCGAATCGGCTGATGACGTCACGCCCTTCCCGAACGACAGGCCAAAGCGCCTGAACGCTCGCGGCGCCCGGGAACCGCCCGGCCATACCAATGATCGCAATCCCAGTCTCCTCGAGCGGGGCCTGGCTCATGGCTTCCCTTCCTCGATCAGGTCGACGGTTCGCGGTGAGGAAGGCCGCACCGGTCCGGTCCACGGCTGTTGGAGTTGAGCAGCCACCACTTGGGTGGACAGTAAGAAGGAAGCCAACATGTTGTCTCGGTAGCCCACCTGCGGCGGCATGCCGCGCGCGAATTTGCCGCGGAAGCGCTCGACGGCCGCGGCATCGAACAACCCAGCCGCTGCGACGGCGTCTGGGCTCAGACGTTCGTTCATGAGCTTGCCGAGGCGGCCGCCTTCGAAAAATGCCTTGAGATCGGGGGCTTGGTACGGTTGCTTGGGCCGGTCGACGATCTCGCTGGGCAGGTTCGCCCGGAAGGTTTCGCGCAACAGGTGCTTCTGCGAGAGCAGTGGGAGCTTGAATTGGTCCGGAAGTTGGAACAGCCACTCCAAGAGCTCGTGATCGAGGAACGGGTAGCGGCCTTCCACCCCATGGGCCAAAGACATCCGGTCCGCCTGCGACGAGAGGAGATACCCTTGCAGGAGCGTTCGCATTTCCAAGAACTGGTTCTTTCGAAGCAGTGACCATTGCTGCCAATCCGGTGGCAGGCTCTGGCGCACGCGGTCGAGAAGCCAACCGTCCAGGTCAGCGGGGCGGCAGTCCCGGGGCAAGTAGTTCAGTAGGACCTTGTTGTTGTGAACGCGGAGATTGAGCCCCACCAGGTCGTTGTCATAGGAGCCGAGGAACCCCTCGTAGAACATGCGCATGAGCCCGAATTGTCGACCGTCTCGGTAGTGGGCAAGATGAGGGTAGAGAGTGCGAATGAGTTGCGGACGCAGCTTGGAATTGGGAAACTTGGCCCAGAACCGGAGCAGCTTCAGTTCCTTGAACGCATCGTAGCCCCACAGAATTTCATCGGCTGCCTCGCCGGTGAGCACCACGCGAATTCCCGCGGCACGGACGACCTCGGCCAAGAGGAGCAGAGGAATTGGTGCCGTGCGAAACAGCGGACGCTCCGCGTGCCAGACGGCCTTTTCGAAGTTGTCGCGGATGAGCGCATCGGTAATGCGGATGCTGACCAGGTCCACGTTGAGACGCTTGGCCATCATCTGCTGGTAGCGAGACTCGTCGTAGGCGCCATCCTCGAAGGCAATGGCAAAGGCTTGGAAGCGGTCGGTGCGCAGTTCGTCGGTGAGGAGCGTGGTGACCGACGAATCGATGCCCCCGCTCAGGTAGTTGCCGACGGGAACGTCGCTGCGCAAGCGCAGGCGGACGGCGTTCGAGAGCATAGTGCGCAGCTGAGCCTTGGCTTCGGCAAAGCTGCTGGGCAGCGGGTGGGTGGTACCCTCGCCGAGCTGATGGTAGCGATGGGTCTTGGGTGACTCGGTCGCGCCAAACACCACGGCCGTGCCTGCTTCAAGTGACTGAATCCCCTTCCACACCGTGCGTGTTCCGAGGGTGTTCCAGAGCAAACCATGTTCGAGCAAACCTTCCGGACAAATCGCGCGGCGATAGTTCGGGATCGCATCGAATGCCTTCGTTTCGGAGGCAAAGTACACGGCACCCTGGTGCTCTAGGTGATAGAGCGGGCGCACTCCATAGCGGTCACGCGCGGCGGTGAGTGTCCGTGTTCGAGCATTCCAAAACAACAGAGCGAACTGACCGTTGAAGCGAGCCAGAGCCTGACTACCAAATCGGCGCAGGGCGACTAGAACAACCTCGGTGTCGCTGCGCGTCTGAAAATGTTCTCCCAGCGCTTCGAGCTCGGCGCGCAGCTCGAGATGATTGTAGACCTCGCCGTTGTACACCAATACGCAGTCGTCGCGAAGGAAGGGCTGGTGGCCGGCCATCAGGTCCACAATGGCCAAGCGAACGTGACCGAGTGCCAGACCACTCCCGACCCAAGTTCCCCAAGCGTCGGGTCCCCGGTGTTGCAGGCGCGCGAGCA
Organism: Pseudomonadota bacterium; assembly: GCA_017881285.1. Taxonomy (GTDB): domain Bacteria; phylum Myxococcota_A; class Polyangia; order Fen-1088; family Fen-1088; genus Fen-1118. The sequence goes on from JADGRD010000063.1 coordinate 2,217, forward strand.
TCGGCTCGAGGAGCGCTCGCCGTGCCAATGGTTCGCTATTGCCCGCAAAGATGCCGACCAGCCCGCACATGACTTACTCCTCCTCGTGGGTCGCTACGCACGCAATCGATCCTGCCGAGCTTCGAGGAAGGCAGGATCGAACGTGGCGGAAGAGGTCGGCCCAAATGCGACATACGTCGGTGCTCAGCGGCAATCTTTGCCAAGAGCAGACACTAGCACCGTCGGTCTCAGGACCTGTCCCATAAATCGCCGCGAAAGCGATCTGCGTCGCGTAAGTGATGGCAATCATTGGAATTTGGAGTCGGGGGGATGCCGATTTCCGGACATCTTAGCAGTGCACGAGCCGCAAAGGGTGCCACAGCCATCCGACATGGTATGCTGCCGCGTGACAGAGCCGACACCGAGCAGGTCCGCGCTGGTGCAGAAGGACGCGTGGCAGGTAATCGTCACGGGATGACCTGGAAGAAGGAGACTAAGGAGATTGGAGATGAATGCGAACCAAGTCGCTGAGAGAAGCCGGATCCTGGAGGGGCTGGTGACGTTCGTTACGCGCAGCTTCATGGTGGAAGCATCGGATATCGACATGGACAAGTCCCTCATCGATCAGGGGATCATCGACTCGTTCGGGCTCATGGAAATCACCACGTTCATCGAGAATACCTTCGGAGCCAAGATCCAGGAACAGGACATGACCCGGGAGGCATTCGGATCCATGAACAAGATGGCCACCTTCGTTTACCGTAGAAAATGCGGTGAGATATGACCGAGACCGCCCCTTCCGCGCGGCAGCCGGGTGTCACGAGACAGCGATGCGCGCGCTGTGTGCTCTCGGCGCCCTTTCCCAACATCAAGTTTGACGTCGAGGGGGTATGCAACTTCTGCCGCGATGAAGTGGGAGCGCGCAGTGACGACACCGCCATCGACCGGGGTCGTGCAAGGGTGATGGAGCTTTTTGCCGCGCGGAAGGCACGCGGGGCAACCTACGACGCCGTGTTGTGCAACAGCGGAGGCAAGGACAGCTCGTACACGCTGAAATTGGCAGTCGAGAAGTATGGTCTAACGGTGCTTTCGTTTACGCTCGACAACGGATTCGTCGCTCCCGCGGCCCGCGACAACATCCACCGCATCGTAGATGCGTTGGGCGTCGACCACATCACCGTCCGTCCAGCCCTAGACGTCTTCAAGTCGGTGGTGCGCGCGGCGTCCATGCTCCCGATTTACGGAGAGCAGAGCCTGACCCGTATCTCGGCCGGCTGCAACGCTTGTATTTCCCTCGTCAACACCACAGCGCTACGCCTGGCGCTGGAGAAGGAAATCCCCTTCATTCTTGCCGGGTTCACCCTCGGACAGATCCCGGCCAATGGCATTGTGTATCGGAACCACTACCGGTTTCTTGCCGAAAGTCGGGAGGCAAGCATGTCACGCCTTCGCGACGCCGTTGGTCTAGAGGTCGACCGTCTCTACGGAGTGCCGGATTCGGTGATCGATCGTGCGCCGACCTATCCCTACAACATCAATCTGTTGTGTTTGGAGTCCATCACGGAGACACAGATTCTAGCCGAAGTCGGCAAATTGGGCTGGAAGCGCCCTTCGGGGTTGGATGGCTGCTCGTCCAACTGCATGCTCAACACGTTCAACAACTACGTACACGAGCGGCGGCATGGTTACAGCCCCTACGAGCTCGAGCTCAGTCACCTCGTTCGAAAGGACTTGATGACGCGGAGCGAGGCTCTTGAGAAGCTTGCCGATCAACCACTGGAGCAGTTGCCCTACCTGGTCAAGTCACTCGCGCTTTCGCCCGAAGACCTCGCCACACTCGGGCTTTCTGCGGATGGCCAAGTCGCAGGTTGACCGAACTGTCGAGGCTGATCGAACGAAGGATTGGTGAGCATGACTTTCGCATCCTGGGCAAAGATGGCCCGTCGCAGTACCTGGATCGGTTTGGGCGCCGCACTCGTCTCTTGTGGGTGTCGGAAGAATGGTGGGGCCCAGCGCAATGGACCCCACCTGCTCGCGTCGAAAATGGAAGCAGCGACCTTCTCGCTGCCATCGGCCAAGTACGCTCTCCCGTATCGACTGTACGTTCCTAGGGGCATCAAGGGAAAGGTGCCGCTGATCGTTTCTTTGCACTCCGTTGGGGGGCGCGGTGGCGACAACATTTCCCAGTTGGGGCCGGACATCGAATTGCTCCTATCGCCTCGCGTCCAGAAGGCGTGGCCGGCATTCGTCCTGGCACCACCGTGCCCTGCCGGCGACGAGTGGATCAATCGCCATACATCACCGCCGTTTCGCCCCTACGATCTTTCCCAATTTCGGGAGAGTGATGCCAATCGACTGACCGTCGCCTTGGTCGACGATCTCATCGCTCGCCACCCCATCGATGCTGCCCGCGTGTATGTGATGGGGTTTTCCATGGGGGGCTCGGGTGTCTGGGACATGTTGATGCGCCATCCTGGCGTCTTTGCCGCGGGCATTCCCATCACCGGGGTTGGTGACGTCAGTCGGGCTAGCCTCTTGGCGGAAACATCGATTTGGGCATTTCACGGTGAGCTGGACGAGGTGTCTCCTGTAAGCAACGGCCGCTCGATGTTCGATGCTTTGAAGAAGTACGGCACGAGGGCGCGCTATACCGAGTACAAGGGAGTCGGCCATGGCTCGGTCGGGCCTGCTCTCGACGAGCCCGAGCTGTTCCCTTGGTTGTTCGCACAGCGGCGTGCCGATAGGGCGCGGGAGCCACAGTCCGCCGAATCCGGGGTGGATGGTGCTCGAGAACGAAATAAGTAATGACAGAAAAGCTGCTTCCTGCTTCCGGCATTCAACGGCAGTTTTGGCTGGCGCAAGAGCTACAGCGGCAAACCACGGCCTATCACATCGCAACGCTGTGGTGCATCCGGGGTAGGCTGAAGCTCGAATCGCTGCGCGCGGCGTTCGAGCAGCTCTGCCGGCGGCACGAGAGCCTGCGTACGACTTTCGAAGAACGCGAGACCACGCTTTACCAGGTCATTCATTCCAACCTTACCCCCCAGTTTTGCGTGGAGCACCGTCACGTGGAAGTGGGGGGGGCCCCAGTGGGAGAGGAGCTCAAGCGCCCGTTCGACCTGGTGCGAGGCCCGCTTGTGCGGGTTCGGGTCTTTGCCGGCTCCGAGGACGAAAGTGTCGTGGCCTGGACGATGCACCACATCGTGTGCGACCTGGCCAGCAAGGATCTGATGGGTGCGGAGTTGTCCAAGCTCTACCAGTTGCACTGCCGGGGTGAGCCGCTGTCCGACCTGCCTCCTCCAGCCCAGCAATACCATCACTTCTGCAGTGCCGAAGCCGAATGGTTGCAGTCCGAAGCGAGAGCCAAGGCAGAGCAGTATTTCCGTGGTCTGAGCCTCGACACCGTGCCGCCACTGGCGCTGCCAACGGACAGCTTCCGACCAACCACCCAGCCGCACCGCGGCGCCGTCGTACCACTGCAAGCCACGCCGGAGCTCTCACAAGCCATCGAACGGCTGGCGCAGCAACTGAACACCAAACCATTCTTGGTTTGGCTTGCCGCCTATGCGCTGGTGCTCGCTCGCTTCTCTGGAGAAACCCGATTGACGATTGGCGTTCCCTTCAGCAATCGTCGAGGCGAGACACGTCGAGGGCTGGTGGGTTGCTGTGTCAACAACCTTCCGGTTTGCGTGTCGCTTTCCGCCGAGCCATCGTTCATCGAGGTGTTGCGTGACCTGCGCATGACGATGTTGAGCCTTCATCGTCACCAGGAGCTCCCGCTCGACCGAATCGTTGCGGCCGTGCAACCCCGGCGAGACCCGAGCCGGGCCCCGCTGTTTCAGGCGGGTTTTACTTTCGAGCCGCCACTTCACGTGGATCTCGAAGGGGTTGTCGTGAAGACCGTGAAGGCACACGCGGCAGGCGCCCAGCTCGACCTGTTCCTAACCCTGTGGCCCGATGCCCGTCGCGGGTTTGCCGGGCATCTCGAGTATGCCATCGACGTCGTTTCCGAAAAGACGGTCACGCGGATTGGCGAGACTGTCCTCGGCCTTTTGCAATGGCTTTCGGCGGACGTCGACCGGTGCAAGGCTCCCCTACAATTCCCGCTGCCGGCCTCGGACCGTGCGAGCTTGGCGAATTGGAACGGGACGGCGGTGACCTATGATGCGCCCCACACGCTACCGGAGCTGTTCGAGGCCCAGGTACGCAAGACACCGGAGAAGGAGGCTGTGTGTTGCGAGGATCGGTCTTGGACCTACCGCGAGCTCTATCAGCGGGCTTGCGGCCTGGCTTGGACACTTCGCGAGTGTGGGATCCAGGATGGTGAACGGGTCGGGTTGTTTTTCGAGCGTTCGCAGGAAATGGTGCTTGGCATCTATGCCATCCTGTTGGCAGGCGGCGTCTACGTGCCCATCGATCCAGAATATCCCTGGGCCCGCATCGAGCACATGTTGGAGCGGGCGCGGCCGGGGGTCGTGCTGCTGCATGAAGCCTCGCGTTCGCGTTGGTCAGGGGCAGATTCGCTCGTCCACACCATCTTGGTGAATGACCATGGCATGCGTTCCGAGCCACCGCCGCGCGCCACGCGTCCCGAAGATCCGGCCTACGTGCTCTTCACCTCGGGCTCCACCGGTCGCCCCAAAGGGGCCATCAACACCCATCGAGGGATCTGTAATCGATTGCTTTGGATGCAGCAGGCATTCCCGCTGCAAGCGGACGACGTGGTATTGCAGAAGACTCCGTACAGCTTCGATGTTTCGACGTGGGAGTTCTTTTGGCCGCTCATCGTCGGCGCCAAGTTGGAGGTTGCGCCGCCCGGCCTGCATCGGGATCCCGCGGGGCTACTCGCCCTGATGCGGCGAGCGCAAGTCACTACCATCCATTTCGTGCCATCCATGCTCGGCGCCCTGTTGGACGCGGCGCCCTCTCTAGACTGCGAAAGCCTGCGACGCGTGATTTGTAGTGGTGAGGCACTGAGCACGGAGCTTGTTCGCCGGTTCTGCTTGGCCTGCAATGCCGAGCTTCACAATCTGTATGGGCCCACCGAGGCGGCAGTGGACGTCAGCTGGTGGGCTTGTCAAACGGATGTCGCGCGCGATCCGGTGCCCATCGGCAGCCCCATCGCGAACACGCAGCTTCATGTTCTGGACTCGCGTCTCTCGCCGGTGCCCATTGGCGTCTCGGGTGAGCTGTATATCGGCGGCGTACAGGTGGGCTTGGGATACGTCGGGGATCCGGTGCTCAGCACGGAACGCTTCCTTGCGGATCCTTTTTCGTCGGACCACTCGGCTCGGCTCTACCGAACAGGCGATCGGGCGCGTTGGAACGAGGATGGCACGATCGCCTTTTTGGGCCGCTTGGATGACCAGGTGAAGATTCGTGGTCTGCGGATTGAGCTGGGCGAAATCGAAACCGTGCTCGACCAACAGCCCGGTGTCCGCCAAAGCGTTGTCGTGGCACGCCGGGTTGCCGCTGCCTCGGGGGACGCGCAGCTTTGTGCCTACGTGAGCACACAACAGGTCAACGGTCTGGACGTTGAAACCCTCGAGAGTGCCCTCCGCCGAGTGCTTCCCGGTTACATGGTGCCGCAGCACATTGTCGTGCTCGATTCGCTGCCGCTCAGTGCGAATGGAAAGGTGGATCGCAAGGCACTTCCGGACCCATCGCCACGTGCTGATCTTGCACCGATGGCTCCAGGCAACGAGTTGGAGCGCTGGCTCGTGGCGCAGGCTGGGGAGCTCATTGGTCAGCAGCTCGGCGTCAACCAGAACTTCTTCGATGGCGGAGGTTCTTCCTTGACCGCGGCCCAGCTCATTGGTCGCATCCGCTCCCACTTGCAACAAGACGTGCCGCTCGTGAAGGTGTTCGAATACCCGACGCTGGGCAGTCTGGCTGCGTACCTAGCGGAATTGCAGGGTGGTGTGCGTGCCGCAGATTCAGTGGTTGATGACGCGCACGCCAGAGCCGAGCAGCGCAGGCATGTTGTCCGCCAGAGAGTGCCACGTCGTTGAGCCCGAGCGCTTGCACACATGGCACAATCGATGCGGGGTGTAGTTGTGCTTCGCCATCCATGGTTCGCCAAGTGCTCATCCGCCCCGCAAGCTTCCCTACGGTGACGACCGTGACGGGGATCTACGGTGACGAGCTCTGCCGTCGCGTCCAGGGCCTTGGCATCGAGGAAGTCCTCACGGCGCCGCAGTCGCCTTGGCAGAATCCATGTGCCGAGCGCCTTCTGGGATCTTTACGTCGACACAGCGCGGCCGTGGACTGAACGGGGGCGTCGGTCGCCACGCTCTAGAACGCCAACCTCTGGCCGCCTATGTCGATGGCAGCCCATCCCGGCTGGGGATCGGGCACCAGGTACGATGCACCTCCGATAGAGGTCCGGGTCCGATACACGGTGACCTGTACGATGGTCATTCCTTGGGCGTCGAGCACCGAGGCCGCGGTCGCCGCGCCTTCAGCGGGCATCGGCGTCGTGACGGGAATACCAAAGCGGAGCTTCCCCTTGTTCTCCAGTATCACTCGCCACGTGCTGGCGGGCCCAAAGACCATGCGCGCGCCGCTGAGCGCGATGATCCGATCCGCCAGCTCCTTGTAGACGTAGTCGCTCACCCAGGTCGGGCTGCAGTAGGCCATGATGTCGTAGTACTTGGCCGGATCGAAGAACTTGAGGGTCGACTGTTGTTTGTCCCAGCCCACCCAGCCGATGGTGGCTTTGCCGTTCGTGACGTAGGGGAAGTTCGGATCCGGCTGGGCGGCACCGCAGCCGGGCGAATGCTCGAGCCCGTGGGCATGCCCGATTTCGTGAGGAGCGGTGATTTGAGCATCGGGCAAGTACCCATCGATGAGAGAAACTCGATAGCTCGGCATGTTCACGTCCGCGACCGTGCTGATGCCCGTGATGCACCCACTGCCGCAGAAATCGGAGAAGCTGGACGTGGGCTTGAGCACGGCGACGTAATACACATCGCTTGCGGGCTTGTCGCTGCGGCGACGTGCAAGCAAGAGATCGAGGCAATCGGACCAGGCAATCTCGTCCGACGAGGACGACGCGGTGACATCGCAACCCGCAAGCGCGGTGGTGCTGACCGTGAGCTGCGCCCCGGTGGTCGGATACATGGAGTCCATCGCCTTCTTGATGGCATCGGTGAAGGTCTGATCGAGCGTGGGCGTCGTGCCGCCCGAGGTGACGGGCATCATCGTGATCTTCACGGGCCCGGTCTTGCGCGTGGCCAGGCTGGCGACCCCGCTGGCGGGAAAGACGGGGGTGTGATCCGTCCCCGCTCCCGTCCCACATTCCACGATGCGCACCTGGTAGTCCAAGCTGGCGGTGATCGCGCTGGCGGGAACTTGGATGTTGAACGAATTCGCCGCGGTCAGCTCGGTGGACGACGCCGAGACAGTTGTCTTCGCGTAGTAGCCTGCGGTTTGCCCGTTCAGCAGAAGTCGCGCGGACAGATCACGCGACTGGAAGCCGCTGTCCACGGTGACATACACCCGGAACAGGGCATCTTTCCCCTGGACGATCTCGGCACCCTTGGCGGTCGTCGGCGTCGCCGCGGTCCCGTTTTTCATCACCGAGATCTTGCCTGCCTGGAAGACCGCGATCTCGCTGATGGTTACGCCCTTCGCCAAATCGTCCTTGCAGCCGTCGTTGATGGTGGACCCGGTCGTTCCGCCGGTTGCCGCGCCACCGGTTCCGCTGCCCCCCGCGGGCGCGCCGCCGGTTCCGCCGCCACCGGTTCCATTGCCGCCCGTGCCGCTGCCCCCCGTCGCCCGGCCTCCCGTGGCGCTCGTCGTGTCGGCGGGACGATCAGGGCCGGCATCTCGTCCACTGCCACCCGTGGCTTGGCTTCCTCCCGAATTGGTGACGCCGCCCGAGCCTGCGCCCCCACCGGAGCCAGACCCGCCGCCCGAGCTGGTCCTCCCGCCCGAGCCTGCCCCGCCACCGGAGCCTGCCGAGCCACCGCCCCCTGCCATGCCGCCAGAGCTGGATGTGCTTCCTCCCGAGCCAGCGGCACCTCCGCTGCCCGAAGACCCACCGCTGGCAGAGGATCCGCCCGTGGATGACGATCCCCCACTGCCGCCTTTCGCGGTCGTGGAATTGCTCCCCGAGCCCGCGTTTCCGCCCGTAGCCGAAGTGGTGTCGGCTTTCTTCCCGCCCGTCCCCTCGGTGGTCGGCGTAGGGTTGAGGCAGGCGCCCAGCGCCAAGCCGAGGCCGCTAAGGAGGAGAACACCTTGATGGGTCGGCGCGCAATGCTTGAATCGTCTCATCACCACCCCCTGGGGATGAGAGCTTACCTGTCCTTCGCCAACCTGTCATCCTGGCGGGTGAACCCGCGAAGCCGCGCCCTCTTGCGCGAGCCGCACCGATAGGAGACGATTGAGCTCTGGCCTCGTGGACAGCGGGCACTTACTTACGAAGGGAGTCGTCATGCGCTTGATTGGTTTTTGGGCAACTCTGGCGGCGGCACTTGGTGCCATGGCTTGCTCCGAACACGTCGATTCAACCGACGTGCGAACGTCTGGTGTCTATGCGGACATGTCGGTGCACGCCTCCGGCAACGGCAAGTCGGAAGTGCTGGTGGACTTGCTCGTAGGCGGGTCCAACTCCAACACTCACCTCGTGCTCAAGGGCGCGGACAAGCTCACCGCGACCGTCGGCCCCGTGAGCAGGGTGCTGAGCAAGAGCGGCAACATCTACGCGACGACCTTCGACGGTGACGCGGCGGAAACCCAGTTCGTCGTGTCGTTCACCCGCGGGCCGGACGATACCAGCGCCCCAAATTCTTCCGTGACCCTCCCCGAAGGATTCATCATCGGCGGGATCGCTCCGACGGTATCGCGTCAGGTCGGCTTCACGGCTACCTGG
>JADGRD010000614.1 GCA_017881285.1 Pseudomonadota bacterium
GGAAGGACGCGTTTGTGAACTCCGACTCCGACGGTTCCGCGGACCTGTACGCAAAGAAGGGCAACGTGATTTTGCGGGTGAGCATGCCAAAGGGACCCACGGCCATGGAGATGGTCAAGGCTGTCGCTAAGAAGGCCCTGTCGCGCTTGTAGGCCCGTCGCTGAGGCACCCCGAAGCCGGCCCGGCTACGGTTCGATGCCGATCTGATCGTTCACCGCTTCGCGAATCGCGGTGGTCTAGACCGGGACGTGGCCGAGCAGGAATTGGATCTGCTCCAGCTCTCCGCCTGCCGCATGGCACAAGCGTGCGCAGGACCTACGACAGTCGTGGGGCGCGAGCTGTTGAATGCCGGCGCGCTTTGCGCTGGCTTTCACAATGTGCCAGATAACCTTTTCGGTGATGCCGTTGCCCCAAATCGAGCCCTTGCGACTCACGCACCGAAAGACTCGCCCATCCCCAACGCCTGCCGCTTGAGTCCATTTGTCGACTGCTGCCTTGACCCATTCGGGGACAGGCACAGTACGGATATGCCGGCCCTTGCCCATCAAATCGACCAGAGCCCAGTGGTCCTCCCGCTGCTGGATGTCGCGAATCTGGAGCTTGGCCACCTCCGCCCTACGGAGGCCACAGCCGAGCAGAATGGCTAGGATCGCCCGATCGCGCCGGCCCTTCAAGGTCTGTTCGTCCGGCGCCCGCAACAGGCTCTTGCACTGATCTACAGTCAGCCAATTTCCCAAACGCACGCCGAGCTTCTTTGCTCCTTTGACCCGCTGGATACCGGCGGCCAATTCCGGACTGAGCAATCCACTGTCAGCGGCCTCGAAGGCCAAGCGCCTCACCGCCGCGAGGCGAAGGTTGATCGTGGATGCGGAAAGGTGCCTCGACTCCAGCTCAATCCGGTACCGCAAGACGACGTGCTTGCTGAATGCCAGTCGGGGCTCGGAACAGTACCACGCTATAAAATCGTTCATCGCGAATGCGTAAGCCCGGGCGGAATCCGGCGAGCCGAGGCTGTCCAGCACCGTGCGCTTCGCATGATCCAGATCTGGTAGACGCAGAACCCTCTTGGGAGAACCTTTCTTGGGCGAACCTTTTCGTTTTGCAGTGCGCATGGAAAACAATCTCCTTTGGTAGAAGATTGTCTTCCTGAGGCCCATGGCGGGTATTCTGAGAGAGGAATGCGCATCGATCCCAAAGGGACGGTTCGTGGTTACCCCACGATGTTGATTCGCCAGACTCTCCGCCGACTCCGGGGAGATTGCGAATGGGGAGTGGAGATCCTGGAGAATGCGGCCAAACTCACGCCGGGCGCAGGCCGCGCATTCGCCAAAGCTCTGCAAGCTGAAGGACTGATCGAGGTATCGCGACACGGCGGCTGGACCGTTACCCAAGCCGGCGATACCATGGCGGTCGCCACGGCGGCGAGGCCGGTGACGCGGCAAACGGCGGAAAGAGCCCTGGCGGAGTTCCTGGAGCGGGTAGCGCGGGTCAACGACGATCCATACTTCCTTGCTCGGGTGGTCCGGGTGGCCCTGTACGGCAGCATGTTAAGACCCGAGGTCGAGCGACTGAGCGACGTCGACCTGGCGGTTCAACTGGTTGCGAAGGAGGCCGATTTTGAGCGTCTCCGAGAGGCGAATGCAGAGAGAGTCGAGCAGCTTGCGATCCTGGGGCAGCGCTTTAGCAATTTCCTGGAAGAACAGTTCTGCTGGTTCTTGGAGGCGTTTCGGTTTCTGAAAGGGCGGAGTCGGGTGATTTCTCTGGCCGACTACACCGTTGAGAAGCGTTTGGTGTTGGCGGTCCCCCATCGAATGCTGCTCGGGGAGCCAGACGAGCTTGAGCCAGAACCTCCACCGAAAGCACTACCGACGCCACGGAAGCGACGACCACGGGATTGTCCGTTCTGAACGGAGAGAAGAGACAAAGTACGATAACGCCACTTTCATGGCGCTACACACTCTTTCCGCGTTTTTTCTTGACACTGAGTCACCGCGTGGGGCAGTTGAAGAACGCCGACCGCCGCCCGGAGTGAGACCGTGGATGGCAAGATATCACGGTGTTAAAATCACCAGCAACATATATGGCGCTGTTGCCAGACCTGATCGTAGGCGCGTTCTTGCTAGGGATGTTCTATGCTCTCGCCAGACAACTCGGCAATCCGCGCCGCAATCATTGCTTCCGGCCGAGACCTCTTCTCAAGCCTGGATTGTAGATCGCTGGCGATGTAAGCGACACCGGCCAATTGCTGGCACAAGCCGTCATGCAAATCCCGGCCGATGCGTTGTTGTTCGCGTTCAGTGATCTCCAATAGCTGTCGCTCCGCACGTCGTCGTCCCATCACCTGGCCGATCTGGCTGCAGATGTCCTCCAGTAGGTGGAGCAAATCTCTGTCGGGCGGCAGCACGCGTCGGCTGAAAATTGTGATGACTCCCAAGACTTCTCGGTTGAGCCGGATGGGAAAGGCGAACACAGCGCGCAAGCTCGCGACGTGCAGGTTCAGCCCTTCCAGCAGCAGCAGCGGGAAGAACAGGTACCCCTGATGCCGCGCGAAAGCCCTGCCGACGCTGCCTCGCGACGCGGCCTGCTCAGGCGTCCAAGCGAGGACCCCGGCCCCGATGTCCGGGTCGGCGTCGACCTGATTGGGGTGGCTGTGGTGACGGTTGTGCTTGCCGAGCCACCAGCTGAAGCTCATGCCGATCAGCAGCGTGCCCGACAAAAGGCCGACGCTGTCGTTCGCGCGGCGGGACGAGAAGATCTGCCGGTGTCCCGCGTCGTGGCCGAGAAACCCGAGCTGTGTGAACACCACCGCCAAGACGGCGGCGACGGTTAGCTGCCACCACGAGTCACCGATGAGGACAAAGGCGACGAGCGCGGCGACCAGTAGGCCGCCAAGTGCAGCGATGGCCAGGGCGTAGTAGCCGCGACGCCGGTCCAAGAGCCCGGCCTCCTTGATTCGCCTCGACAGCTCCGCGTACGGACTGCCTCGGCGTCCGGCCGCGGCCCCGTCCGCATCCAGCGTGGGCGTCCGCTCTTCCAGGGTTGTCACGTCTTCTCTCTTCCGCGGCGAGTCGACCGCTGACTCCCAGTCAACCACCCGTAAGCGACGAGCCAAGTAGTTCGCCGGGTTATCGCAGACGGCGAAGGAGCTCGTCGGGACGAGCGAGCCACGCACGTCGGGGTCGGCGGACGACCTCAAGCGCCGTGTGCCGCTCAGCCCCGGCCGCCCGCAGCCGGAATAGACCAACCCGCAGCATCGTGGTCAAGGAGAACCGCTGCGGACACCCGCGAGCGTCACCCGCACGACCCGCCGAGTGAGCTCGGCATAGGCTGCCCGAACGGCAGGCGGAGGCCGCCGAACCGGTTGGAGGCTTTTC
>JADGRD010000615.1 GCA_017881285.1 Pseudomonadota bacterium
ATCCTCGCTTCGACGGGCTGATTCGCACGGTGGTCGGCGGCGTGACCCTCGCGGCGGTGGTGGGGTTCGTCTTCCTTCCCTGCGCCATTCTCTTCAAGCTGGTGGGGGGCTAGCCGCCATGGATCTGAAAGCCAACGCTCCCACGGGTCCTCTCGCCACGGCATGGTCCCGGCACAAGTTCGAGATGAAGCTGGTCAATCCGGCGAACAAGCGGAAGTTCAGCCTCATCGTCGTCGGCTCCGGACTGGCCGGGGCTTCGGCGTCGGCCTCGTTGGCCGAGTTGGGCTACGACGTGCGCTGCTTCTGCTACCAGGACAGCCCGCGCCGGGCGCACAGCATCGCCGCGCAGGGTGGCATCAACGCCGCGAAGAACTACCCGAACGACGGCGACAGCGTGTTCCGGCTCTTCTACGACACGGTCAAGGGCGGGGATTTCCGCGCCCGCGAGTCCAATGTGTACCGGCTCGCCGAAGTGTCGGCCAACATCATCGACCAGTGCGTGGCCCAGGGGGTGCCGTTCGCGCGCGAGTACAGCGGCTATCTCGCCAACCGCTCCTTCGGCGGTGCGCAGGTGTCGCGCACCTTCTACGCGCGCGGGCAGACGGGGCAGCAGCTTCTCCTCGGCGCCTACCAGGCCCTGGCGCGGCAGATCGCCGCCGGCAAGGTGACGATGTTTCCCCGCACCGAGATGCTGGACCTCGTACTGGTCGACGGCCGGGCGCGTGGCATCGTGACCCGGGACTTGGTGTCGGGCAAGATCGAGTCGCATGCCGCGGACGCGGTCGTGCTGGCCACGGGCGGCTACGGAAACACGTTCTTCCTGTCGACCAACGCCAAGGGCTGCAACGTGACGGCGACCTGGCGGGCGCACAGGCTGGGCGCGGGCTTCGCCAATCCCTGCTTCACGCAGATCCACCCGACCTGCATCCCGGTGAGCGGCGAGCACCAGTCGAAGCTGACCTTGATGAGCGAGTCCCTGCGCAACGACGGCCGCGTGTGGGTGCCGGCGAAAGCCGGCGACGGACGCAAACCCGGCGCCATCCCCGAGGGCGAGCGCGACTACTACCTGGAACGGCGCTACCCCACCTTCGGCAACCTGGTGCCGCGTGACGTGGCCAGCCGGGCGGCCAAGGCAGTGTGCGACGAGGGCCACGGCGTCGGCCCGGGCGCCCGCGGCGTGTACCTGGATTTCGCCGACGCCATCAAGCGGCTGGGCGAGGACGTCATCCGCGAGCGCTACGGCAACCTCTTCGACATGTACGAGCGCATCACCGATGAGAATCCGTACAAGGTGCCGATGCGCATCTACCCGGCGGTCCACTACGCGATGGGCGGACTCTGGGTGGACTATAACCTGATGAGCACGATTCCCGGGCTGTTCGTGCTCGGCGAAGCCAACTTCTCGGACCACGGCGCGAACCGGCTGGGCGCCTCGGCGCTCATGCAGGGGCTGGCCGACGGATACTTCGTAATTCCCTACACGATTGGCAACTATCTCGCCTCGACCAAGCTCACCAAGGTTGACCGGGTAGGGCAGGACTTCAAGCGGGCCGAGGCCGAGGCCGGCGAGCGCACGAAACGCCTCGTGGGCAACAAGGGCAAGCGCACCGCGACCTCGTTCCACCGCGAGCTGGGCAAGCTGCTCTGGGAGAAATGCGGGATGGCGCGCAACGCGACCGGCCTCGAGGAGGCGATCAAGCGGATTCCTCGGCTTCGCGAGGAGTTCTGGAGCCAGATTATCGTGCCGGGAAGCGGCAGCGAATTGAACCAGGCGCTGGAGTACGCCGGGCGCGTCGCCGATTTCATGGAATTCGGCGAGCTCCTATGCCGGGACGCCCTGGAGCGCAAGGAATCGTGCGGCTGCCATTTCCGCGAGGAGTTTCAGACCGAGGAGGGGGAAGCCAAGCGCAACGACGCGGACTTCGCCCATGTCGCGGTCTGGGAGCACCGGGGCGAAGGCAAGGAACCAATCCGGCACAAGGAACCGCTCACTTTCGAGAACGTGCATCTGGCACAGCGGAGTTACAAATGAACCTCATCCTCATGGTGTGGCGCCAGGACGGCCCGGACGTGGCCGGGCGCCTGCAGCGCATCGAAGCCAAGGAAATAACCCCGGAAATGTCCTTTTTAGAGATGCTGGATGTGGTCAACGAGCGGCTGACCCTGGCGGGCGAGCGGCCCATCGCCTTCGACCATGACTGCCGCGAAGGCATCTGCGGCTCCTGCGGGGTGGTCATCAACGGCGTGCCCCACGGCCCCCGGCCCGGCACGACCACGTGCCAGTTGAACATGCGCCAGTTTCGCGACGGGCAGACCATCGTCATCGAGCCCTACCGGGCCAAGCCCTTCCCGGTGTTGCGCGATCTCATCGTGGACCGCAGCGCGCTCGATCGCATCATCGCGGCGGGCGGCTACATCAGCGCATCGACGGGCTCGGCCCCCGACGGTAACGCCATGCTGGTGGCCAAGCCCAAGGCGGACGCGGCCATGGACGCCGCGGCGTGTATCGGCTGCGGCGCTTGTGTTGCCGCGTGTCCGAACGCCTCGGCCGTGTTGTTCGTCGGCGCCAAGATCTCGCACCTGGGGCTCTTGCCGCAGGGACAGCCCGAGCGCTGGACGCGCGCCCTAGACATGGTCGCCGCCATGGACAAGGAAGGCTTCGGCCCGTGCACGAACGTGACGGAATGTGCCGCGGTGTGTCCCAAGGAGATCGACATCAACGTCATCGCCCGGATGAATAGGGACCGAATTGGTGCGATTTTTCTGGTGGCCAGGCGCTCGCTGCAAGCGGATACTATGTAAAAGGGGGCGGGACTCCAAGAGGCTCGCACCCGCCACTCGTTCCCAGGGGGTTTGTCATGAAGTCTTGCTTGGCGTGCGCGAAGGATTTTTCCCAGGAGTACAAGTACTGCCCGCTGTGCGGCAGCCCATTCGACAATTTGAACGACCCGCACTACTGGGCACGGAAGGCGCTGGGTGCACGCCTTCATGGCGAGAACTTGTCGAGCTCCATCGCGGCCCTCAAGACGGCCTGCGAGCTTGCGCCCCACGAGGCGCACCTCCAGTGCGGCTTGGGCAAGCTCTACTACCGCGCCGGCAAGTTCGACGAGGCCATCGAGCAGATGCAACGAGCCATCGCGCTCAAGCCGGAGTACACCGACGCCCACTACGAGCTGGCCTTGGCCTACTATCGCTCAGGACGGATCGGGCTGACCATCAAGTCCATGCAGAAGTGCCTCGAGATCGGCCACGACGACATGGGGGCGTACTACTGGCTCGGCATTGCCTACTACCACATGGGCAAGGAGACCGAGGCCATCGCCGCTTTCCAGCACCTGCTGGCGCTCAATCCCGCCGCGGTGATTGCCAACTA
>JADGRD010000064.1 GCA_017881285.1 Pseudomonadota bacterium
GCTCGCCCATGCGTGCCTCGGCCTCGGCCACGGCGGCCCGCCTGGCGGAAAGTCCCTCCTCGAATGAACCCAGCTCGGCAAGCTCACGCGCGATTTCCTCGTGCCGCCGGATGGCCGCCTCGACCGAGCCGCCGTGCTTGCGCGCAAGTCGCCCGACCAGGAAGAGCCGTTCCTCGATCTCACCTAGGCGCTCGGGGTCGAAGCGCAGCTTGCCCGCGTAGTGCGACAGGGACGCCGCCGCGTCCTCGACCTGGGCGCGCGCCGATTGCAGCATCTCGACCACGGGGCCGAGCGCGGGGTCGAGCGCGGCCAGGGTGGCGATCTCGCGCGCTACGCTGACGATGCGCCCGGCGGCCGCGTCCTCGCCGGAGTAGAGAACGTCTTCGCCGCGCGTGCACGCGGCCAGGAATTTCTCCGCACCCTTGCAGCGCTCGCGTTCGGCGCGCAGGGCCTCGTCCTCGCCGGGCTTGAGCAAAGCCTGCTCTAGCTCGGTCAACTGGAAGCGCAGTAAATCTTCGCGCTCGCCGCGCGCGCGGGCGTCGGCATCGAAGGCGGCCAGGAGGGAACGGGCATCGGCGAGGGTCGCAAACGCGGCCTTGGCTTCGCCGAGGAGTGGCCCGTTGCCAGCGAAGGCGTCCAGGAGGGCGAGCTGGCTTTCCGGATCCATGAGCAGTTGCTGGTCGTGTTGCGAGGTGATGTCGCACAGCCGGCCCACCGAGGCGGCGAGATCGGCCGCCGTGGCCAGCCCGCCGCCGAGATGGATACGGCCGCGCCCCGTGCGCGCGATGGCCCGGCGCACGACCAGGCCCTCGCCCAGCTCGCGGCCGTCGGCGAGCAAGGTCCGATGCACCTCGGAGTCCGGCTCGATTTCGAAGATGCCCTCCACGCGCGCCTCGTCGGCCCCGCCGCGAATCAGCTCCGCGCTGGCCCGGCCCCCGCGCAGGAGCCCCAGCGCCCCGACGAGAATGCTCTTACCCGCGCCGGTCTCGCCCGTGATCACGGTGAACCCCGGCCCGAGCACCAGCTCGGCCTCGTCGATGAGCGCGAACCCAGAAACCCGCAAGAGCGTCAGCATGTCTTGTGTCTCGGCAAGACCCCTGCTCGAGTTGCGTGCAACTTACTTCACGCCTTGCGTTCGCCCCAGGAGAGTTTCTGGCGCAGGATCTTGAAGAAGGAATGCCCCGGCCGGAAGACGCGCAGGCGGCGTTCCAGCCGGCGCACCTCGACCACGTCGCCCGGGGCCATCTCGCGGCTCCAGTGCCCGTCGACGTTCACCACGCCGTGGTAGGGCGAGACGTTGGCTACGTTCACCCCGAGATCGGCATGCACCACCAACGGGCGATTCGACAGGGTGTGCGGACAGATCGGCGTGAGCACGATGGCGTCCAGGTCGGGGCTCAAGATCGGGCCGCCCGCCGAGAGGTTGTAGGCCGTCGACCCCGTCGGCGTGCTCAGGATCAACCCGTCGGCCTTGTAGTTGGTGATCAGGTCGCCGTTGGTCGAAGCCTGCAAGTCCATCAGCCGGCCGACCTCGCGCTGGTTGATCACGGTTTCGTTGAGCGCGGCCTGACTTTCGGGCGGCCGGTCCTTCGCGCGCAGGGTGACGAGCAAGCGCATGCGCTCTTCCATCGGCAGGCGGCCCAGGGCCGCGTCGGTGAGCGCGGCGCTGGCCTCTTCGAGCGTGTACGGAGTCAGGAAGCCCAGGCTGCCCAGGTTCAGTCCGAGCAAGGGCACGTCGTGGTCGGCGACCAGCTTGGCGCCGTAGAGAAACGTGCCGTCGCCGCCCAATGCCACCATGACGTCGATACGCCCGCCGATGTCGGCGCCCGGCACGGACGGCAGACCGGGCGGCGCGCCCGGCCCGTAGTCCGCCACGAAGAGAACCTCATCGCCGCGCGCGCGCAGCAACCCCGCGAATTCCCCGGCGAGGCGCGGCGCCTCGGGATTGCCGGCTCTGACGAGAAAACCAAAACGCATCGGCGCGATTATGGCACGACGCAGGTGTCGTGCGCGCCCAAGCGATCTTGCTTCACTCCAGCTCTGCTACGGCTGCATCTCGTAGAAGATCGTGATGCTCAGACAGTGGAACTCGCGATCCGAGCTCTGGGTCACCACCTTGTCGATGATCCGTGCATTGGGATTGTTTTGAATCCAGCGGGTCAGACCCTCTCCGAGCTCATCGCGGTCCTTCGCCTTGGTAGCGGTGAAAACCTTTGCCCCCATCATTGGCGCTTCTCCTTCCGAACTGTCCTACAGATCGCTGTTCGCAGAGCTCTCTCACAACCCGCGTGCAGACAGGCATACGACGGGAAAAGCGAAATGTAAAATTCTTTTTTCGTATCACAGCGTACGCAAAAGTCTTTTTGAGTAACGCGCCGGGATCACGAGACGGTCCTTGACCGCAAGCATCCAGAATGCTTAATTCTCACCCCTGCCGAAGACGGCCTGATCGCCAATCCACCTGGAGGTTTGCTTGGAGACACTGCAGGGACGCCCCCTCGAAGTTGAAGTTCGGGATTCCATCGAAAAAGCGATGAAGATCCTGAAGCAGAAGATGTCGAAGGAGGGCATCCTGCAGGAAATCAAGCGCCGCCGGTACCACGAGAAGCCCTCCGTCAAGCGCAAGCGCAAGATCCGCGAGGCGCGCAAGCGGCGGCGGCGCGAGGCCAAGAGGCGCGTACTCCGCTGACCGCCTGGCTCGAAGTTCAGATTGAAACCCAGGCCGAGGCCGCCGAGATCCTGGCGGCCGAGGTGGGCCCGCTGGTGGGTGGTGTCGAGCTGCGCGACAGCGGCACCTTGCTCGCCACCGCCGCCGGACGGACCGCCGTCATCGCCTTGTGCCAGCCCGAGGACCGCGAGTTCCTGCTCGCCGCCGCGCACCAGGCCCTCGACACCGCGCGCTCGGCCGGCATCGCCGTGGATCCGGTGGCCGTGCGCGAGCGGGCGACAGACGAAAGCGAGTGGCGGGACGTGTGGAAACAGTTCTTCCGCGCCACGCGCATCGGCCGCCGCTTCACCGTCCGGCCGAGCTGGGATCCGGGAAAGGCGCCGCCGGGCGAATTCGTCATCGACCTGGATCCCGGGCGAGCCTTCGGCACGGGCGCCCATCCCTCGACGCGGCTGGTGGTCGGACTGGCGGAGCACGTGCGCGAGAAGGGGCCGAGCATCGCGCGTTTCCTGGATCTCGGCTGCGGCTCGGGAATTCTCGCCGTCGCCGCCGCGCACCTGTGGCCCGAGGCGAGTGGCCTGGCCATCGACAACGATCCCGAGGCCACCGCGTGCAGCGAGGAGAACTTCGCGCGCAATCGCGTGCAGAGGGTGGCCATCCAGACCGGCACGCTCGCTCAGGCCGACGGCGCCTTCGACCTGGTGTTGGCCAATATCCAGGCCGACGTGCTCTGCGAACTGGCGCAAGCGATGGCGGCCAGGCTCGCGCCCGGCGGCCACGCCATCCTCTCAGGAATCTTACTCGAGCAAGTGGACGACGTGCTGGCCACCTACGCGCGGGCCGGTCTCGCGCTCGTCCGGCGCCAGGATGAGGGCGAGTGGGCTGGACTGCTGCTTGGTCCATCGCCTTGGGGAATCTAGCAACGGCCATGCCGCGGCTCTTCGTCCCTCCCGAGAAGCTGCAAGGCGCGCGCGCCACGCTGGACGCGGCGGCCCACCGCCATCTCATCAAGGTGCTCCGCCTCGCACCGGGAGCATCGATCCGGGTCTTCGACGGCAAGGGCACGGAGATCGAGGCCCGCATCGAAGCCGTGGGTAAGGCCTCGGTCGACATCGCCCTCGGTGAGCGGCGGCACGTTTCCGCCCCGGCCTGCGCCGTCACGTTGCTCATCTCGCCGCCGCGTGGCGAGCGCATGGACCTCATCGTGCAGAAGACGACCGAGCTCGGCGTGGCATGCATCGTGCCGGTGGTAAGCGCGCGCGGCATGGTGAAACCCAGCCCGCATCAGCGCAAGCGCTGGCAAACGATCGGCGAGGAGGCGGCCCGGCAGTCGGGGCGCGCCGATGTGCCGGAGATTGGCGATGGAATGGCGCTCGCCCCCGCCCTGGCGCAAGCCGCCGCTGCCGGTGGCATCCGGTTTCTGTTGTGGGAGGGCGAGCGCGGGCCGTCGCTACCGCGCGCCCTGGCCGCCGGACCCCGTGCCGTGGCGCTCCTCGTCGGGCCGGAGGGTGGGTTTGCCGCCGGCGAGGTTGTCCTGGCGGGGGCGGCGGGGTTCGCTTCCGTGGGGTTGGGGCCGCGCATCCTGCGTTCGGAGACCGCGGCCATCGTGGCCGTGGCCTTGGCCCAAGCCGCCGCCGGCGGGCTAGGCTAACGCGTGCGAAGCCTACGCTTCGCAGGCTTTGCCAGCGCCGCGCTTAGCGGAACATCGCGGGAGGGCTTGGCGAGGCCGAGCGCAGCGAGGAGGTGGCAGGGCGGGTGGCAGGTGCCGAGTGCAGAGCTAACCCTTTCAGGGTTCCCATCAAAATGTCCAATAAACTTGCGGCCGCCGCGCCCTGTTCGCACAATGTTCACGTGACCAGCTACGCAGCCGTCCTCGAGGGAACCGGCGTCCAGCCCGAGACGGCGGGAACGCCATCGCCGGCGCGCCCGGTGCCGGAGGCAGCCCGGGGCCGCGGCCACGAGAAGCCCATTCTGCGGGTGCGGGCCGCGGGCTTTCCGCGGCGCATGGCCGCCGCCCTCGTCGATCTCCTGCTCGTCGCCCTGGTTTCGGCCGCCGCGGCCACCGGCGCGGCGCTGGCGCTGGGCGTGCACCTGCCGACCGCCAAAGAGTTCGGCCCCGACTTCGTGATGGCTGGCCTGCTCGATCGCAACCCCATGGTGGCCGGGGCCTTGGGACTCCTGCTCGGTATGAGCGCCCTCTACCAGGTCTACCTCGGGGGCATCCTCGGCCAGACCGTGGGCAAGCGCCTCTTCGGCCTGCGCGTGATCTCCTCGCAAGGCCAAGCCCCGGGACCCTTCCTCGCCTGCGTGCGCTTCGCCACCATGGCCCTTTCGCTGGCGCTGGCCGGGCTCGGCTTTCTCTGGTGCATCTTCGATCGCGAACGCCGCGCCCTACACGATCATCTGTCGGGCACCTACGTGATCCTCGACGAGCGATGAGCCCGAAGGGGGTAAGGCGACGGTCATGGCCCTGTCGGAAATAGCCGCGGCCCTCGTCCGCCGCGGCGTGATCACGCGCACCTCCGCCGTCGAGGCGGAACAGCGCAAGAAGCTCTACGGCGGCGGGCTCGACACCGCGCTGCTCGAATTGCGGGCCGCGGACGAGGAAACCCTGACCACCCACCTCGCCGAGATCATCGGCATCCCCTTGGCCCCGCTCGCGGCGGCTACCGCGCCGCCCCACCCTTTGGCCAAGGAATGGATGGACGGCCACACCGCGCAGAAGCTCGGGGTCGCGCCGCGCGCGCGGCAAGGCGACGTCTTCGACGTACTGGTGCGGCCGGAGCACGATCACGACGCCATGGTGGCGTGGGCCGAGACGCGCTCCCTGCTCATCGAACCCGCGCTGGTCTGCGAGGTTCGCTTCCGCGGGCTCCTGCACGCGACCTACGGGATTCCGGTGGCGCCGCGCTATCTCGCGCTGCTCGCCCGCCTGGCCGGCACGGCGACCACGCGCGCGGTGGTCGGCGACAGCGCGGCGATGGAGATGCGGACCCCGACCCCGGTCGCGACGAGCATGGACCGGATCGGGACCTTGCTCGCCGCCGCGCGGCTGGGCGAACCGGTCGCGCGCCGGGCCGCCTTGCGCCGCCTGACCCGCCACGTCCAGGATCCGCGCGTGATCGCCTTCCGCCACGCGCTCCTGCGCAAGGCCGAGCATTCCGAGCCCGCCATTGCCGTGGCCGCCCTGGTTTCACTGGCCGAGCTGCGCGACAAGAACACCGTGCCCACGATCGCGGAACTCCTCGAATCGAAGAGCGAAGAGGTCGCGACGGCGGCGCACGCGGCCCTGGTCACGCTGACCGCCGATGATCAAGGCCTGCGCAGCAAGCGCTGGGTGGAGTGGTGGGCCAGGACGGGGAACAGGCCGCGCGTGGAGTGGCTGATCGAGGGGCTCGCCCATCGCACCCCGGAGATCCGCCTGCTCGCCTCGAGCGATTTGCACGAGATCTCGCACGAGTATTTCGGCTACCACCACGACCTGCCCGAGCGCGACCGCGAGGAGGCGCGCCAGCGCTGGATCGCCTGGTGGCACAACCAACGGGGGGCGATGCCGGGGTAGGAGCCGCACCCTCTGCGCCCTCAGTATGCTAGATTGCGCGCCCCATGTTCGAGACACTGACCAAGGGATTCCGGACCGCCAAGCAAAAATTCCAGGGCCTGGCGGAACTGGACGAAAAGACCATCGACGAAGCGCTGGCGGAAGTGCGCACGTCCTTGCTCGAGGCCGACGTCGGGTTCGAAGTGGTCCAGGAGTTCTGCAAGCAGGTCAGAGAAAAGGCGATCGGGGTGATCGTCAAGGTGCGCGCCACAGCCAAGGAAAAGGTCCGGCGGGTCACGCCCGAGGATCACTTCGTCAAGCTCTGCCACGACCAACTCGTCCAGCTCATGGGACCCGTCGACAGCGAATTGCGCTTCGCCAAGAAGGGCCCGACCGGGATCATGTTGGTCGGCCTGCAAGGCAGCGGCAAGACGACGACCGTTGGCAAGTTGGCGCGCTATCTGGAGAAGCGCGGGCGGCGGCCGCTCCTGGTCGCGGCCGACGTCTATCGCCCGGCCGCCATCGAACAGCTCAAGGTGCTGGGCGAGTCGCTTGGCATGCCGGTCTTCGCCGAGCCGGGCGGCAGCCCACCGCTCATTTGTGAGAAGGCGCACCGCTTCGCCGCCGAGAACGGCCGCGACACCGTCATCTTCGACACCGCCGGCCGCCTCGCCATCGACGAGCCTCTGATGAACGAGCTCAAGGAGATCAAGCACCGCACCAACCCGGCCAACATCTTCTTCGTCATCGACGCCATGATCGGCCAGGACGCGGTCGCCACCGCCAAGACCTTCCACGACTGGCTCCACTACGACGGCGTCATCCTGACCAAGCTCGACGGCGATGCGCGCGGCGGCGCGGCCCTGTCGGTGAAGGCGGTGACCGGCAAGCCGGTGAAGTTCGTCGGCATGGGCGAGTCGCTGGACCGCCTGGAGGAGTTCCGCCCCGACGGCATGGCCAGCCGCATTCTCGGCCGCGGTGACGTAGTCGGCCTGGTGCAGCAGTTCGAGGACGTCGTCGACGAGGAGAAGGCCGAGCAGGACGCTCTGCGCATGCTCAAGGGGAAGTTCGACATGAACGACTTCCTCGAGCAGATCTCGATCCTCAAGAAGATGGGGCCGCTGTCCGAGATGGTGGAGAAGATCCCGGGCGTGGCCGACGCCAATATCCAAGTGGACGACCGCGAACTGGTGCGCATCGGCTCGATCATCTCGTCGATGACCGATGCCGAGAGAAGGCAGCCCGAGGTCTTCGTCATCACGAGCTGGGAAGAGATCGTCGAGAGCGGCAAGCGCAAGAAGAAGCGTAGCGCTTTCTTCGATCAGAGCCGCCTGGCGCGCGTGGCCCGTGGCTGTGGCCGCAAGGAAGCCGACGTCGCCGATCTACTCAACCGCTTTGCGATGATGCGGCAGATGATGATGCAGCTCGGGGCCTCGTCGGGCCTGCTCGGCAAGATCCCGGGCTTCAAGCAGCTAGGGCAGCTCAACCAGGCGCGCAAGATGCTCGGCGGCATGGACATGGACCAGCTCGCGTCCATGATGAACATGCAGTCGCGCGAGCGCGGCCATTTCCAGGCGCCCACGCGCAACGTCGACCGGGCGAAGGAAAAGCGCAAGCGCAAGGACGCCCGCAAGGCCCGCAAGAAGGCGCGCAAGAAGCGGTAAGGATCTTCACCCCTGCGCTCTCTGCGTCTCTGTGGCGACAAATCAGAACCGGGGCGTCGCCACCAAGAGATCGACGCTCCCTAGGGGAACGTCCACGCGCCACCAGCCGGCGTCGGCGGGGACGAGCGCGGTCTGCATCAGCGGCAACGCCACCTGGCCACCGGGGGTCGACAACGTCCCCTGCCCGGCCACGCAGGTCACCACGACGCAGGTGTCGCGGACCGGCTGCTCGAGGGAACCGCGCACTCGCTGTTCGCGCAGGGCGAAGTACGGGCACTCGATGAGCCCGCGTTCCTCGCATGCAGGTGGGGGCAAAGGCCGCCACGGTTCGGGCGTGTGCGGGCCGTAATCCGTTCGAGCAAAATCGATGGTCGCCATCGATTCCGTCACGTGCAGCGGGCGCGGTTTTCCGTCGAGGCCGAGTCGATCCCAGTCGTAGACGCGAAAGGTGATGTCCGAGGTCTGCTGGACCTCGTAGAGCAGACAGCCCTCGCCGAGCGCGTGCACGGTGCGCGCGGGCAGAAAGAAGACGTCGCCCTTGCGCGCCTCGAAGCGATTGAGCGTGGTGGCCACGTGGTGCTCGGCCAGGGCGCGTTCGAATTCGACGCGGCCGATGCCCAGCCGCGTGCCCTGGCAGATCTCGCCGCCATCGGCAAGGAAGACCCAGCACTCGGTCTTGCCGTGCTGGCCCAGGCCCAGCTTGCGCGCGATGGTCGCGTCGGGATGGACCTGCACACTCAGACGCAGGCTGGCATCGATGAGCTTGACCATGAGGGGAAATTCACCGCCACGAAAGGCCGGGCCGACGAGCGCTGGGCCCGCGCGCTCGACGAGGTCATGCAGCGAGGTGCCGACCAAGGCACCGGCGGCGACTACGCTCATGCCGCGCGCGTGATCCGCCAGTTCCCAGGCCTCGCCGATGGGGCCATCGGGCAGGGTCCGACCCCAGGACTCCAGGCGCCGGCCTCCCCAGACCAGGGGCTGGTAGACCGGATGAAAGATCAGCGGGACACGAACTTCCATGGCTGGCGAAAAAGTGGCTGAGCTAATCGCGTGGGGAGCCAGCGGCTTTGCCGGTGGCGCACCATCGCGGGAGGGGATGGCGAGGCCGCGCGCAGCGCGGGGGCGGCAGGGTGGATGGCGGGTGCCGAGTGCGGAGCTAACCCTCCGAGGGTTCCCGAGTCAAGACGTAAACGCAAGTGCTAGCACAACTCCAAGGGCGAGGACGAGAACCGTGACGGCAATCCCCGTGGCGATAGTGGGCAGACGGCTGGGCGGGTCCGCGTTGCCCGAGAGGACGGCCGGTTGGGCCGGGGCGCCCGCCACCTCCGCGCCGCCCTTCCCTGCCCCAGCCGCTCCCTCCGGCGATGCTCCGCCCGGCGGCTGGTCCCTTACCGCTGCTTCCATCTGGCGCAAATAGCGGTCCTCGGGATCGATGAGGCGAAGGTGGGTTTCGCCGACCCGCACGATCTCTCCGTCTCGCAGACAGCGTTCGCCCGCGACCTTCTCGCCCGCCACCTCGACGCCGTTCTTCGATCCTAGATCGCGAACCACGATACCGCCGGCGCCGCGCTCGAAGAGCGCGTGCTCGCGCGAAACGTCCTCGTCGGCAAGAACCAAGTCGCAGCCCTCGCCACGTCCGAGCTTGCAGACCCGTCCGCTGGCGGACAGGACCAACTCGCGGCCCTGCTGCGGGCCGGACAGCACGACGAGCCGGGCGCATTCGGCCGGAGGACAGGCCTCGAAGATGTCGTGCACCAGCCTCCGCGCGAGCGTTTCGGTTCCCGCCCCCGCGGCAATCGCCTCCGTGCCGGCCTTCTGGCCTACCAAGCGAATCTCGACCCCACCGATCTCGAGAGCATCTCCGACCGCCATGGTTTCCGGCGCGTGCGGGGTGAGCTGGCGCCCATCGAGTCGCGTGCCATTGCTGCTGCCCAGATCCTCGACGCGGTAGCCGCCCGCCTCTCGCAAGAGCCGCGCGTGTCGGGCAGAAACCTTCGGAAAGGGTAGCCGAATGTCCGCGCCGAGGGCCCGGCCGAACCCGAGCTCGGGGCCTGCAAACACGACCTCCACGTCCTGCGTTGGCGCGGGGCCAGCCACGGGGAAATCGCCGCGGGGCGCGCGTATCGAGAATCGCAGCGGCAAGGAACCCGCCCGCCCCGGTTAGCCCGACGGCTCCTCGGTCGCCGGAGGAGCTGGCGGCGTTTCACCCGCGTCCGACGCCGGCGCGGGAGCAGCGACCGGGCTCTCCGCGCGTGCGGGAGCAGGCACTGGACCAGGGTCGATGCCATGCTGCTTGAGCACGGCCAGGTAGTGATCGCGCTCGGCCAGCGCGCCTAGCAGCTTGGCGCGCATCACGTCGTTGTTCTGCTTGAGGCGCGCGATCTCCGACAGATCCCGCTGCCGCGTCGAATCGGTCTTGGAGGCGCGGGCGAGGGCCTTGATGAACTCAGCCTGCGGCACCTCCTGGAACGGCGTCGAGCGGTACTTGCCGACCTCGACCTTTTCCAGGTAGCCCTCGGCGGCCAGGCCGAGCAGCGCGCGCGACACGGCGGCCTCGCTGGCGCCGATGGCCATGGAAATATCCACCGGCGTGAACACCTGCGCGGTCTGGGCGTGCTTTTTCAGCTCATCGAAGAACTCCTGGCGCCCGAGCTTGGTTCCCGAGTCCGACCCAGCGCTGGGTGTCGATCGTGTGCTGGTGTGGCTGCGCTTGAGACTCATGTTCTCCCCCCACGAGTGAGTTAGGAACGGCGTTATACCTCAAAACGCGCCCCGCGTACGCGGAACGTCAGTGCCGGCGCTTGCGGCGCGGGCCGCGCGTGGACGCCGCCTGGGCGGGGACCGGCAGTGGCCGCTCCCACAAGCGCAGCGATGTTGGGTCCGCGCGGTATTTCTTGAGCAGAAGGAAGAGCAGCACCCCGCCGGCGACCACCGACACCAGACCGATGAACTGCGAGGTCGACAGCGGTCCCACGGAGCCGCGGTCGGAGTCGCCGCGATACACCTCGATGAGCGAGCGCAGGACGCCGTAGCCCACCACCCAGCCAAGAAAGACCTCGCCGGAGAACTTGCGCACCCGGCGCAGGTACATCAGGAGGCCGAAAAGCGCCAGGCCCGCCAGCGACTCGTAGATCTGCGTCGGGTGCACGGG
>JADGRD010000616.1 GCA_017881285.1 Pseudomonadota bacterium
GGGTGTCTGAGACATGACGTGCTCCTTGTCTTTGGCGCCCCTTGCCAGCTTCGCTTGCTGGCGGGGCAGGAGCACGGCCGGACCATCCCATTAGCGGACGCCGACTACGTTTCCTGCGCTTGAACGTTTGAGAACCAACGACTGCAACTTTAGCAGCCGTTCAATTTTGAATACGTTACCAGTATCAGCGCTATTTCGGTTCGCCTCGGGTCGTAGAGTTAGTGCCGTCCGCGCCATGGAGAGAAATGTAAGAGGCTCCAGTCTGATCGGTTCCAAAGTGAATTGTGTTTCCAAAGAAGGTGAGGGTAACTCCGTTGCTACCACCCCCCGAAACCGATTCCAGATCGTCCACGGAAAGTTCGCAGATATCGCTATTTGGATTGATCATGACATCTCTCTCCATTTGATCAGCGGGCGGTTATCGCTCGTCATGACCACAACCTAAATCGTCGCCATGAGAAACGTCACACATTGTGTCGCGCGGCCGTTTTTCCAATACGCGAGGTGTCAATTTCAAAGAATACCGGGCTATGGAGATTTGATCGCGCGGATGTGGGTGTGCGGAAGTCGGCTGGGCTCGGGGATGACGTTATTGCGCCGGCTGGTTTGGCTGATCGGCTTTGATTGAGCCGCGTTGACGACACGTTTCGGGGATGCACGCGGTGTGGAATGCGATGCCGGACCGATGTTCGGCCGAGCGGCGGCATATCTGGTCATTGACCAGCGCGGAAAGCCCTTGGTGGTTCGGGTGCGGAATGTTGCGGTTTCGCTCATGAGGTATCGATCCTCATTGCCGTCGGCCGGTAGCGTGGTTGGCAGCCGGCTTCGAAGGTCTCGATGACGAACATGCGGCCGCCGCAGCAGGGGCAAGGCAGGGCGAGTGGCTGCGCCGCCGCTGCATCGATTTCGACCGCCGCTTCGGCTGCAGGCGTTGCCAGTCCCAGGAGTTCGCGCGCTCGCGCGATCGTCTCGGCGCGATTCGCGCTGGCGAACAGGCCGTAGTGGCGGATGCGATGGAAGCCTTTGGGGAGCACGTGGATGAGGAACCGGCGGATGAACTCGCCGACGTCGAGCGTCATCGTCGTGTACCGGCCGGGGCCTTCGATCCTGTAATTCTTGACCTTGAACGTGACGCTGCGTTGGTCGGCTGCGATCAGGCGATGGTTCGAGATGGCGACGCGGTGCGTATACCGTGACAGATAGGCGAGCACGGCTCTCGGACCGGCGAACGGCCGCTTGGCGTAGACGAACCAGCGCTTCTTGCTGAGTGGGGCGAGGAACGCCGCGAACGTCTTGGCATCGGCCAGATGCGTGTGTGAGCCGAGGAACCGCAGCCTGCCCGCCTGGTGCGCTGCCAGAAGCTTCTCTAGCATCAACCGCCGAAACAGCTTCGACAGAACGCGCACGGGCAGCAGGAAGTTTGGCTTGCATGAGATCCAACGGCTGTCATCCATGGAGAGCCCGCCGCCCGGCACGATCATGTGCAGGTGCGGATGATGGGTCATTGCCGAGCCCCAGGTGTGCAATACCGACGTGATGCCGATGCGGGCTCCGAGGTGCTTCGGGTCGGCCGCGATCCTGAGCATCGTCTCCGACGAGGCCTTGAACAGCAGATCGTAGATCACGGCCTTGTTCTGGTAGGCGACGTCGCCAACCGCCGACGGCAGCGTGAAGACGACGTGGAAGTAGGGAATCGGGAGCAGTTCGGCCTGGCGCGCCGCCATCCACTGGCGCGCTGCCGCGCCCTGGCACTTCGGGCAGTGCCGGTTGCGGCAGCTGTTGTAGGCGATCGTGGTGTGGGCGCAATCCTCGCAGCGCGCGACGTGTCCGCCCAGCGCCGCCGTGCGGCAGTTCTCGATGGCGCTCATCACCTTGAGTTGGAGCAGGCTCACGTGACCGCGGTTGGCATGACGCCACGCGGCCCCGTGGTCGCGGAAGACGTCCGCGACCTCCAGAGCTAGACGGGCCATGTGGGCCCGTTAGGCTGGCGGCTCGTCCTTCTTCGGCACCAGTGGCGTCAGCCTGTCCAGCGGGCTCATGACCTCACGGATGATGTTGGTGGCCACTTGAGTGTAACGCGCCGTGGTGTCGAGCTTGGAATGCCCGAGCAAAACCTGGATCACACGAATATCGATGTTCTGCTCGAGCAGGTGCGTGGCGAAGCTGTGTCGCAGCGTGTGCGGTGCCACCCAATTGGGCAGTCCAGCACGCTCGGCGGCCATGTGGCAGACCCGATTGAGCTGGCGCGTCGTCATCGGGTTGATGCGGTCGCGGCCGGGGAACATCCACACTTGGGGATGTGCGATGCGCCACCAGTCGCGCAGCAGCTCCAACAACTGCGGTGACAGCATGGCATGGCGATCCTTGCGGCCTTTACCCTGGTCCACGCGGAGCATCATGCGCTTGGAATCAATGTCGCAGATCTTCAGTGCGACGACCTCCATGGCGCGCAGACCAGCGCCGTAGGCAACGCTGAGCGCCGCTTTGTGCTTGGGCCCGGGTGCGGCCTCCAGCAGCCGCAACACCTCTTCGGGCGAGAGCACGCGTGGCAGCTTGCGCGGTTCGTAGACGAACACGAGATGGCGCGTCGTCTCCGGCCGGTCGAGCGTCACCTTGAAGAAGAACCGCAGTGCAGTCACGGTCGCGTTGATGCTCGATGGTTGCGCACTGTTCTCGGTCAGATGCAGCTGGAACGCGCGCAGCTCTTCCGGGGTCGCGGTGTCGGGGGAACGGCCGAGAAAGGTCGCGAGCCTCTTGACGGCACGGATGTACTCGCGTTGCGTATCGGGCACGAACCTGCGCATGTTCATGTCTTCGAGCATGCGTTGGCGTAGCGCGCTGATGGGCTTCTCGCTCATTGGGGGCTCCTGTCTTGAGGTTGGAGTGCTTGACCCCTCGATCCTCAAGACGGAGCGCCCGCCCGTCACCCGCGTTCGATCAAATGATTACTGTGCCAGACGCAATGCGCCCGACCTCGCCGCCGCACCCTCCCGCGAGAGCGGGTTCGTTCGTTGACCCCAAACGGAAGTCAGGAACGAAGCAAGCAGAATTCAAGATTTGTGAGACGCGCCGAGTACGGGTATGCGCCAACGGACGAGCCCCAGCCCGAGCAGCGCCAGCGTCGTAAGGCCTGCTCCCGCGAGGAATGTGGCCAGTGGTCCGCCAGCGACCCACAGACTTCCTGCCAGCACGCTCGCCGCCAGCGCAGCCAATCCACCTAACAGGTTGAACATACCGTAGGCGGTTCCCCGCAGCTCCGGCGGCGCGGTATCGGCAACGAGCGTGGCCAACAGCCCTTGCGTGAAGCCCATATGCAAGCCCCACAACATGACCCCGAAGGCTACCCCGATGAGTCCGCTT
>JADGRD010000617.1 GCA_017881285.1 Pseudomonadota bacterium
ATCGTCCGAAACGATGACCTGCGCGCTGCACGCGCTGCCACGCGCCTCGGGTCCGAAAGCCTGGATCATGGCCGCGTGCTTGCCCGCGTAGAGCGCGGCTGCCTTGCCGATGATAGAGCCGCACAGAATGATGCCTTGTCCGCCCAGCCCACCAACGCGAATTTCGGTTCTGGTCACGTTAGCCTCCGTACGGCGTGTACTTGCCGCCGAGCGTCTGGGTGAAGTGGTCGTTCATGGCGTCGAGCCAGGTCGGGCGCTCGCGGTCGATGAACTTGCCGACGACGATCTCTCCGTCGAAGGTCAGGCCCACCTCCTTGGTGTCCGCGCCGTGCTTGACGACGCTCTTCTGCTTGTAGTGCTTGAGCTCGTCGATGCCGTCGCCGCGCTTGTTGCGGCGCGAGTACAGCGTGGGGCAAGGCGAGAGCGCCTCGATGAACACGAAACCCTTCTTCCTCAGCCCTTCGAGCATCGCCTTGGCGAGCTGGCGAACGTGAAAGACGGTCCAGCGCGCGACGTAAACGGCGCCGCAGGCGTCGGCCAGGAAGGGCAGGTTGAAGGGCTGCTCGTAGTTGCCGTAGGGCATGGTGGTTTGCTTGGCGCCGATGGGGGTGGTGGGCGCGACCTGCCCGCCGGTCATGCCGTAGGTGAAATTGTTCACGCACACCACCATCAGATCCATGTTCCGCCGCGCCGCGTGCAGGAAGTGATTACCGCCGATGGCGGTCAGATCGCCGTCGCCGGAATAGACCACGACCTTGAGCTTCGGGTTCGCCAGCTTGAGCCCGGTCGCGAAGGGGATGGCGCGGCCGTGCGTGGTGTGGAAGGAGTCGAGGTTCATATAGCCGGCGACGCGGCCGGTACAGCCGATACCGGAAACGATGGCGATCTGATCGAGGTCCATGCCCGACTCGGTCAGCGCGCGCGTGAAGCAGTTCACGGTGGTGCCGATGCCACAGCTCGGGCACCAGATGTGCGGGATGCGGTCCTGGCGGAGGTACGGCATTACCGGGTTGACGGAGTCGACGTCGCGCAAGAGGTCGGGGGCGATGTTGGTCGTCGTCATGATGCTGCCTCGATGATCGTCTTGAGGATGGCCTCGGGTTCGTGGACCGACCCGCCGGCATGGGGCATGCTGACCACCTTGGCCTGGCGACCGACCGCGCGTTCCAGCTCGATCACCATTTGGCCCATGTTGAGCTCGGGCATGATGAACACCTTGGCGCGCGGGCAGAGCTCGCGGATCCGGTTGGCGGGGAAGGGCCACACGACGCGCAGGCGCAGGTGGCCGGCCGGAAGCCCGCGTTGGCGGGCTTCATCGACGGCGCTCTTGGCGATGCGCGAGGTGATGCCGTACGAAACCACGACGATCTCCGCGTCGTCCAGGAAGTCCGCTTGCACGTCCACCAGATCCTCCGCGTGGTCGCGGATCTTGCGCATGAGGCGGCGCACCAGCTTGTCCTGGGTCGCGGCGTTCATGGCCGGATAGCCGCGTTCGTCATGGGTCAGGCCGGTGACGTGGATGCGGTAGCCCTCGCCGGCCTTGGTCATTTCGGGCACCAGATCCTCGCTGGTGGTGGCGAAGGGCAGGTACTCGCCCTTGGGCTTGGTGGTGAGCTTGCGGGGCACCACCTCGAGCTTGTCGGCGGACGGAATCTCGACCCGCTCGACCATGTGCCCCACCACCTCGTCCATCATGAACATGACCGGGCAGCGGTAGATCTCGGAGAGATTGAAGGCCTTGATCATCAGGTCGAAACATTCCTGGGGCGAATTGGGCACGAGCGCGATGATTTCGTAGTCGCCGTGGCTGCCCCAGCGGGCTTGCATCATGTCGGCTTGGCCGGGCAGGGTGGGCAGGCCGGTCGAGGGGCCGCCGCGCTGCACGTCCACCCACACCCCCGGCGTCTCGGTGATGACCGCGAGCCCGATGTGCTCCATCATGAGCGAAAAACCGGGGCCGCTGGTCACGCTGAGGGTTTTCTTGCCGCCCCAGACGGCGCCCTGGACGGCGATGCTGGAGGCGAGCTCGTCCTCCATCTGGATGAAGACGCCGCCAACCATGGGAATGCGGGCCGCGAAACGCTCGACGATTTCCGTGGACGGCGTGATGGGGTAACCGGCGGCGAAGCGGCAGCCGGCCGCGAGGGCGCCCTCGCACGCGGCGTGGTCGCCGTCCATGAAATGCAGGCCGGTGAGCACGCCTTTGGGATCGGCCGAGACGGGAGCCTGCCGGCCCGGTTTCGCCGCGGGCGGCGCGGCCGGGGGTGGAACCGGCTGGGGTTTGCCCCGGGCCTGGCGCGCGTCGATGTCCTTCCAGCGCTCGCCGTAGATGGCGAAGTCCGGACAGTAGAGGCCGCACAGGTCGCAGCCGGTGCACGCCTCCGGTGCGCTCAAGACCGGGAAATGGTAGCCCTTGGCATTGAATTCGTTCGAGAAGGTCAGGCAGTCGGTGGGGCAGAAATCGATGCAGAAGGAGCAGCCTTTGCAGATGTCCGTCCGTACGAAAACCCTGCCCTTGCCGGGACGTTGGTCGCTGGTGGAATCGCTCATGCGGGCCTCATGGTAGCAGATTTGGCCAAAATCTAGCACACCGATGGCGGGTCGGCTGTAAAAGAGGACTAGAGATGTCGCAATTCTGGCGGCAGGGCGCCTGGATGCGGCGCGTGCTCGCCGACGTAGGCAGGCAGACGACAGGGTGGCGGGCGCGCTTGCCGCAAAGCGTACCGCCCCACTCGTTATTTTGTCGTGAGCAGGGCGCGCGGTCGTGGTAAATGAACACGCCATGAGAGCGCTCTGGTCCTTCGTGCGATCCACCATCGGCCTCAAGGTGGTGATGGCGGTGTCGGGGTTCGTCCTCTTCGGCTTTTTCGTCGAGCATCTCCTCGGCATGATGCTCTTTTTCAAGGGGCCCCGCCTCATCAACGCCTACGGCAGCCTGCTCCACTACTCGGCGATCGTGCTGTGGACGGCGCGGACGGTGATGATCCTGGCCGCGGTGTCTCATATCTGGACCGCGACGGTCCTCTATTTGCGCCAGCGGGCGGCGCGGCCGGTGGGCTACCAGCGCACGCAGTCGCGAACATTCTCCTACGCGGCGCGGACCATGAAGTACTCCGGTCCGCTCGTCCTGGGCTTCGTGTTCTTCCACCTCGCTCACTTCACCTGGGGTTGGGACGTGACCCCGGCGCCCTACGTCGAGGGGGATGCCTACGCGAACATCGCGAACAGCTTCCAGCACGGCTGGGTTGCGCTGGTCTACGTGGCGGGAATCCTGTTGGTCGGACTCCACCTGATCCACGGGGGACA
Organism: Pseudomonadota bacterium; assembly: GCA_017881285.1. Lineage (GTDB taxonomy): Bacteria > Myxococcota_A > Polyangia > Fen-1088 > Fen-1088 > Fen-1118. The sequence continues at coordinate 3,307 of JADGRD010000617.1, forward strand.
CAGCATGTTCGAGTCGCTGGGGTTGCGCCATCGTCG
>JADGRD010000618.1 GCA_017881285.1 Pseudomonadota bacterium
CGAGGGCTCGGTCGGCGCCGGTACCGGGCTTATCACCTGCGACTTCAAGGCCGGCATCGGCACCAGCTCGCGGAGGGTCGTCATCTTCCGCGCCGGCGGCGAGACGGGGCCCAGCTACAACCTGGGCGTGCTGGTGCAGACCAATTTCGGCATCATGCGCTCCCTGCGCATCGCGGGTGTTCCCGTCGGTGAAATCCTCGCGCCCGACTATGCCGACGACGGCAAGCGCGTGCGCAACGCCGGCTCGATCATCTGCGTGGTCGCCACCGACGCGCCCCTGCTGCCCAATCAGATCTCGCGCCTGTGCAAGCGCGCGGCCCTGGGCATCGGCCGCGTGGGCTCGTTCGCCGCGCACGCGTCGGGCGAGATCATCATCGGCTTCTCCACGGCCAACCAGGTGCCCCGCTCCACCTCGGGCATGACCCACCAAATCGAGGTGCTGCTCGACGACGCCTGCGACGGCCTCTACGAGGCGGTCGTCGAGTGTACCGAGGAAGCCGTCGTCAATGCCCTATGCATGGCGGAGGACATGCGTGGCCAGGCCGACCACTTCGCACCCGCGCTGCCGCTCGACGATCTAGCCGAGATCCTGAACCGCCACCACGCGGCCCAGCAGCGGTAACCCGGGCTCAACGACCAACGCCGGCCAGCACTTCGCGGGCCTCGTTCGAGACCCAGGCGCAAGCCGGAATCCCGGCCTCCTCGGCGCGCACCCAGTGCGGGACCACGCGGCGGTGGGTCGGCGAGAAGCGGTTCATCATCGCCTGGTCGATGAGCACCAGGTGGTTGTGAACCTCGGAATAAAGCGAGCCCGTGATGTCGAAATTCCAGGTGCTGTCGGCGATCTCGCCGTAGGAGAGCACCAGCGTGCAGGCGTCGCGGTGCTCGCGGTCGAGATCGCGAAAGTAGCGAAACCACGACTTGCCCTCGCGCCCGAACTGCATCGGTTCGGGATGGGGGAATTGGTTCCACGCGGTGGTGGTCACATAGCGGGCATGCTCGTGCATGGTCCAGCGCAGACCGAGCGCGATTTGCACGACGATCACCACGGCTGCGAGGCCCAGGCTGGCGGCCGCGAGCCAGCGGCGGGCGAAATGCTTGCGAAGTCCACCGAGCGCGAACGCCCCCAGAAAAACCACAATGAGCGGGATGAAGTCATAGCGCTTGAGCCCGGTGTACTCCGCATCGTCCCGGTGCAAGGAAGTGATGAAGGCGTGCAGCAACAGGGTCGCGGCCAGGATATGGGGTGCGAAGTTGCGCGTTCGCCGGGACCAGCGGGTCGCGACGACGAACACGGCGACGAGGACGAGCGCCGCGAGAAGCCCCAGCGTCCACCGACTGACCGGCGGTCCCCACGGCAGATTGTAGGCGTGGAAACTCAGATTCCAGAACACCCCATTGCCGAAGGTTTCGAGCACCGAACGGCCGTCGAAGATGTACTTGAACATCGCGACCGGCGAACGCGGCATGAAGTTGGGCGTGGGGCCCATCAGCACCTGCCCAGTCACCACCTTCCACGACAGCCCCGAAGTGACGACGGTGAACGTCATCCAGCCCAGCAGCGCGCTCACGAACCCCACGCCAACCAACGCGACGTCGCGGATGCGCGCTCGCCAGAGCCGTCCCGGGCCGAGCAGGGCCGCGTATGCCGCCGTGAGGCCGTACGGCAGTGCCTGGTACGAGCCGAGAAATCCGAGCAGGCAAAACATGCCGCAAAGGAGCGAATCGCGTGGCCGCCAGGCCCCCACGCGCAACACGGAGATGCGCAGGAGGGCCGCACAAGGGGCGAGGAAGAGGAAGTTGTCCTCGAGAATCAGGTGGTAGTGGAGGTTGACCCAGACCGTTGCCCACAGCGCGGTGAGGGTGGCGGCCTGGACACCGTTCGTGCAGATGCGGCGACTGGTATCGAAGAGGATCCAGCAAGTCGCCGCGAACACCACCGCATTGAGGAGGCGGAAGCCATCGATCACGGTACCGCCGAGGACCTGGGCCAGCCAGACCCCCACCTTGTACTCCTGGCCGACGCCGAGGTGGCTGCTCCAGGGCAGGTGCGACCAGGAGTAGCCGCCGCTGGCGATCTCGGCGATGTAGGCGGCGTTGTCCCAGTTGATGAGCGCGATGGCGGACGGTGTCGTGCACAGCCACGCAAACACGATGGCCGCCATGACCACGGCGGCACTCCACAATGTATCGTGACCCAGCCTCACGTTGGAATGCGACTTCCTAACATGGCCTGCCCGAAGTCGTCATTGTGAAGATGAGTCAACCTCGGAGACCTCGCGAGCGCAGAGCGCGAGCCGCGAGGCCGCAGGCCGAGCGGGGGAAGGGGGGACCCGTCTGGCTTTGCCAGACGGGGGGAGGGGCACACCCCTCCGTCAATCGAGGTTAAACTGAGTCCATAGGCCATGCGTATCGGCTTCCTCATCGGCGGCCTGCCGTCTTTGCAACCAACCTTCGCCGGGGTTCACCTGGCGTGGTCCGCGCACCGCCGCGGCCACGAAGTGAGCTTCGTCACGGCCGACGACCTGTCCTTCCTCGACGACGGCAGCGTCTTGGCCACCACCCTGCGCGTGCGCGCTGGCGACTACGCCAAGCCCGCCGACTTCCACCGGGCCCTTCTGTCGGGCGACGCCGTCCGCGAGGACGACACCCTTTCAGGCTTCGACGTGGTCTTCATCCGCTACAACCCCCTGCGCGAGCCGCACGGCGCCCCGCTCTCGCCCATCCTCGACTTCTGCTGGCGCTTGCGCCTCGACGGCACCTTCGTGGTCAATGACCCCGAGGGCGTGTTCCGGGCCTGGGGCCGGCTCTACCTCGCGAACCTGCCCGCCGACGTGCACGCGCGCACCTTGGTGTCGCGCGCGCCCGCGCAGATCAAGGCGTTCCTGCGCGAGCTCGACGGCGATGCCGTGCTCAAGCCGCTGGCCCACGCCGGACGCGAGAAGGTGTTCCACGTGCGGCGCGGCCAGCTCAAGAATGTCAACGCCATCATCACCGCCATCACCCGGGAGGGCTACGCGGTGGCGCAGGAATACCTCCCCGAAGCCGAGGACGGCGAGAAGCGCCTCTTGCTTCTCGGTGGCGAGCCCATCCGCATCGGCGGCCAGGTCGCCATCTACCGCCGTCTGCCCGGCCTTGCCGACGGCGAGAAGCAACACCCCAGCCTCAAGCGCCGCCGCTGCGCCTTCGGTGCCGCCGAGGAACGCATCTGCGACCTTTTGCGGCCCAAACTTCTGGCCGACGACCTCTATTTCGTCAACGTGGACCTGGCCGGCGGCAAGCTCCTCGAGCTCAACGTCTTCTCCCCCGGCGGCATCCATTCCCTGCGCGAGA
>JADGRD010000619.1 GCA_017881285.1 Pseudomonadota bacterium
CCTTCGCCGTTTCTGAGCGCGGTACCCTGTGGCTACGCGCAATCTCGATTCGCACCTCGGGTAACCAGAGAAGCCTTTTGAGTCGAAGGACCGGTTATGGACGAGTACCCCGTAAACCGTTCGGAGCCGGACACATCGGTAGACGCTGGGCGACTACTCGAGATTCGCCTTGGGACAGCTCTGCTTGTCTTGTGTCAATCCTGATGGCCAGGGCCTGTCAGTGTTGGGCCTGTAGTCTTGCTTGTCGAGCATCCCGAAATGTGCCTCATTGCGCCTCCCCGATGGCGGGTCGTCTCCTTTCGAGCCACAAGTAGACCGCCGGCAGGACAACGAGCGTCAGAAGGGTTGACGTGACCAGCCCCCCGATCACCACCGTAGCCAGCGGTCGCTGAACCTCTGCCCCCGCTCCGCGCGACAGGGCCATGGGCAGGAACCCCAGACTCGCCACCAGTGCCGTCATCAACACCGGCCGCAATCGAATCTTGGCGCCGTCCTCCACCGCTCTTTCCATGGTTGCGCCATTGTCGCGAAGTTGCGTGATATAGGTCAGCAGAACGATTCCATTCAAGACGGCAATGCCGAATAATGCGATGAAGCCAACGCCGGCCGAAATGCTAAACGGCATACCCCTTGACCACAATGCCAGGATGCCGCCCGTGGCCGCGAGCGGCACGTTGAGGAAGATGAGGACGGCTGGCTGCACGGCGTGGAAATTGAAGTAGAGCAGTACGAAGATCAACGCCATCGCAATGGGGATGGTTACCGCCAGTCGCCGGCTGGCGCTTTCCAATTGCTCGAACTTGCCGCCCCATTCAAGTGTGTAGCCCTCGGGGATTTTAACCTTAGTGCCGACGGTTCGCCGGGCCTCAGCGACAAAACCCGCCAGGTCACGGCCGCGGACGTTGACCTCGACGCTAATTCGGCGCTGTACATTCTCGCGGCTGATTTGCGCCGGGCCTTCCTCTTCCCAGATCTCGGCCAATTGCCCGAGCGGGATGAAGTGCCCCTCTTTGTCGCCCACTTTCAGATTCTGAATTGTATCTACAGTTCCGCGTTGACCCGGGTCGAAGCGCACTTGTAGTGCAAAGCGGCGGTTGCCTTCTACCACCTGTCCCACCACCTTGCCGCCGATGGCCTCTACCGTGTGCAATACGTCCTGGGCGTCCAAACCGTGGCGCGCAATCGCGTCCCGGCGGACGCGCACCCGCAAGTAAGGGAGTCCTGCAACGCGCTCGGCGCGAACGTCGGCCGCGCCCGGAACCTTCTCCACAACCTTGACGACCTGCTGCGCCCTCTCCCGAAGCACGTCCAGGTCCTCACCGTAGATCTTAACCGCGATGTCGGAGCGGACGCCCGCCTCCATCAATTCCTGCATCCGCATTTCGATCGGCTGCATGAAGCTGTACGCCGCGCCAGGGGCCTCCTTTTCGAGTGCCGCTTTCATGGCAGTTACCAGCTCGTCCTTGGAGCGTCCTGACGGCCATTCGGAAGCGGGCTTCAGCATGACGTATACGTCGCTCTGGTCGATCGCCATCGGGTCCACCGCGACTTCAGGCCTCCCGGTGCGGCACACTACCTTGTCGACTTCCGGAAACTGCTTCAGCACCGTCTCGATGATTTCGTTGCCGTGCAGCGACTCGCTGATGGAGATACCGGGCACTCGATACATCATCACGAGGATCGAGCCCTCATCCAACCGGGGAAGGAACTCGGCGCCGAGAAATGGAATGACCCCCAGTGATCCTACGAACAGGAGAGCTGCCGCGGCGGCGGTGGCCACGGGAAATCGAATAGCGCCGCCCAGCACCCGGTTATAAGCTGAACCGATCTGGCGCATGAGCCATGTCGTTTTCTCCGTGGCCTTGCGCCGGAATGCATACCATCCCAGTACCGGCATCAGCGTTAGTGCAACTACTAACGATGCGCTCACTGCGAAGAGGACCGTCATGGCCATGGGATGGAACATCTTGCCTTCCACTCCGGTCAGCGTCAGGATGGGCACGTAGACAAGGAAGATGATGACGACACCGAAGAAGATCGGCCGGGCTACTTCACCGCCGGCCTTCCGCACCACGTCCAGCGCATTCTCGCCCTCTTGCCGGTGACTCAAGCGCCTCAGGATGTTTTCCATCATCACCACCGAGCCGTCCACAACCAGTCCGAAGTCGATTGCCCCCAAGCTCATCAGATTGCCGGAAATCCCGGCTCTCTCCATCCCGGTGAAGGCCACGAGCATGGAGAGCGGAATCGCCAGCGCTACGATGAGCCCGCCTCGGAAGCTACCCAATAACAGAAGCAGCACCGCCACAACGAGCAACCCGCCCTCGATGAGATTCTTGCTGACCGTTTGGATGGTCCTGCGTACCAGGTCCGTCCGATCGTAGAAAGCCTCGATCCGCACGTCCGCCGGGAGCGTGCGCTGGATGCCGGCAAGCCGTTCCTTGACGCGGTCCACCACGACGCGGGAGTTCTCGCCGAGCAGCATCATGGCAATGCCAATCACGACCTCACCTTTCCCGTCCTGGCTCGCGAATCCCTGTCGCACCATCGGCGCGAACTGAACGGTGGCAACGTTTCGGATCAGGATGGGGGTCCCGCTCGGCGAAGCTCCCACCACGATGTTCTCGATGTCGGCCAGGCTCGTGATCAGCGCTTCGCCACGGATCAACGATTGCTGTTCGACCCGTTCCAGCTATGCCCCACCAGCGTTCGCGTTGTTGCGCTCCAACGCTTCCAACACCCGGCTCAGCGGGATGTGATACCCGGTGAGTTTGTCGTTGTCTGCTTGAACCTCGTAGGTCTTGAGTTCCCCGCCGTGCGTGTTCACTTCCACGATACCTGGCGTGTTGCGCAGTTTCGGAGCGATCTCCCAATCCAGGATGCTCCTCAGTTCCATCAGAGATCTGCCCTTCCCGGAGACCTTGAACATGTAGATCTCGCCAAGTCCCGTGGTGATGGGTCCCATCTCCGGCGTTCCCATGCCGGGCACGATCGCCTCGCGCGCCTGGGGCAGGCGCTCCATGATGAGGCGGCGGCAAAAGTACGGGTCCATGTTCTCTTTGAAATAGACCGCAACGTAGGAGAGGCCAAACTTCGAAACGGATTGAATCTTGTCGATACCAGGCAGGCCACTCATCGCGGTCTCCACCGGGAAGGTAAGGAATTTCTCAACTTCAATCGGTGAGAGGCTGGGTGCCCGCGTCAGCACCAGGACTTGATTCGGTGTGATGTCGGGCACGGCATCGATCGGCAGCTTCTGTAGAGAATACAACCCCACGGCAATCGAAAACGCGGTGGCGAGAAGGACGATGAACCGGTTGGCGAGTG
>JADGRD010000620.1 GCA_017881285.1 Pseudomonadota bacterium
ATAGGCGCCGCCCACATCCGTGCGGGCGTAGCAGACATTCTTGGCGGTGGGATGGAACACGAAACCATCCACGAAGCCGCCGCCCACGATCTGGACGCTCTTCCAGGTGTAGGGGACGGCCTTGGGTTTCTCGGCGCCTGGCACTGGGCGGTCGGTGCGAAATGGTTCGGCGGGTAAACCGTTCTTGCCGAAAAGGTTGCAGACCGGGTTGTCGGCCCATCCGTAGCGAACCGCTTTGGGCTCGGCGACCTCTTCATTCCAAACCACCACGCTGTCTCCCTCGATCTTGGCCAGGGCACGCCGAAACCCACCATCCTTGCCGGCCAGGGTGAACCCCGTCAGAGAGCCGCCGCCCCGGGTCTCCAGGCCTTTCCCGGTCTCCTCGAAATGGATCGTCGCCTTCTTCCCTTTCTCTTCCACCGTCATGGAGCCGAATCGCGGCCCCGTCCAGGAACCGGGCATTCCATAGGCGGTGTGCAAGGCCGCCATGGCGAGCCGTTCACCAACCGCGGATTTGTTCCCGGGATGGATGCTCTTGGCCTCCCCGAGGTCCAGCAGGACGGCCGTTTCGACCTTGGGCTCGCGACGGGCCATGGCCTGGGCTTCGCGGATTTCCGCCCAGTCGCTCTCCCCGGGCGCGTCGGTCGGATCCCGGAACAGCGGCAGCTGGGCGATCAGGAAAGGGAAATCCTTCTGTCCCCAGGCCTTCCGCCAGGACTGGATCATGAGGGGAAGAAAGCGTCCGTATTCGGTGGCGTGGCCCTCGTTGGCCTCGCCCTGGTACCAGATCGCCCCGCGGATGGAGTAAGCCGTCAGGGGATGGATCATGCCGTTGTACATGACGGTCGGGATGGCAGCCAAAGTCGGCACGACGACGCCGAAAGAGATCCCCGACACGGCTTCCTTTGTGCGGGGCTTGGGCGTGCCCCAGCCCGACTGTTTGAGGCCGTCGAGCGAGATGCGGTGGCGTTTCCACTGCGGGGTCGCCGTGAAAGGCGGCGTGAGGTAGTTGTCTGCGTCGGTGATGGAAGGTTGCGGCGTGAAGATGAAGTATTGCCCGTCGCCACGGGCCTCGAGCTCGATGGCGTCGTAGGCGCTGAGGTCGACGCCGGTTCCGTCCGGTTTGAGCTGCGTCCCGATGAACCCCCAGGCCCCGCCCCACAACGTGCCGGTCAGCCGTCCCGCCGGAGCCTTTTTCGGACCGCCCTTTTCCGAGAAGGAGTAATTGACGGAGGAACCCGCCGCGGCGTCGCTTTTCCAGAGGCCTCCCAGGCCGCTGTCCGGTGCGCTCGTTGCACTCGTCCCCTGGGAGATCGCCAAGGGAGGTTTGGCCGGGTCCTTGGGGAGGAAGCGGAGATTCGCCAGCTCCAGCTTGCGGCTGGCGCCTCCGTTCCAAAGACCCAGATCCTTCCGCGTGCGCTGGGCCCACTCGGCAAGGAGGGCCTTGCCGTCGGCGGATGCCTCGAACGCGTCCCGGGCCATCCAGCTTTCGATGAAGGATCCGCCCCATGCCGCCACGAGCAGGCCGACCGGAACGCCGAGTTTCTTCTGCAAATTCAGCGCGAAAAAGTAGGCCGCGGCTGGGAAATCCCCTGCGGTTTCAGGAGAACAAACCACCCAACGGCCCTGGGCCTCCTCGGCGGGGTTGGCGGCCATGGCGTGGCCTTGCAGGAACAAGCGAATCTTCGGGACCTGGGCATGGGCGATCTGCTGGCCGGCATCGAGGGTCTCCTTGAGCGACATCTCCATGTTGGACTGGCCGGACCCCACCCACACTTCGCCGACATAGACATCCCGGATCGTGACGGAAGCAGAACCCGCAATCGTCATGTCATACGGCCCGCCCGCGGGAAGATCCCTCATCTCCACTCGCCACTTGCCCGCCGCATCGGCCTTGCCGACGTTGCGGACGCTTTGGAGGGTGACCGTCACCGCTTGGCCGGGCAAATCACGGCCCCACACCGCCGCATGATCGCGCTGCAGGACCATGTGGTCGGCGATGAGCGCGGGGAGCTTCAGTCGATTTTGGGTGGATCCGGAGGCGGAGAGGGGATTGGTCAGGAAGATTCCCAGGAGAAAGATGGAGAAGAGGTTCACGGCCCACATCCTTGCTTGCATGGAGGGGACTCTACATCGACCCATCAAGCACGCCACAGGAGGGACAGACCCCCGCCGTACCGTCCGCCTCGACCGCGCCCAGCGTGCACCGGGTTGGCCGCGCGTGGCCGCGCTGGTCGACGGTTGGGCAATTCGCGCCAGTACCCACCGCGGGGCTGCCCGCGGCCGGCATCATGGTGGGAGCGAACCCGCCATTGTCTTGCAGCGGCCCGAGCAGCGGATCGGCGATGGTGACGCCGGTAGCACACGCGTAGTCGTCGAGCGACTCCGCCGGCCACTGCAACACATGGTCACCGCGAGCCGCGATGGTCGCAGGCCCCAGCTCCGAGCAGTTTTGCGCGGTGCCGACATTGGTACCCTGGTTGGCGATGATGGTGTTGCGAAGGCTGAGCTGTCCGGGGTGGACGATGCCGGAACCGAATTCGCCCAGGTTGCCCGCCAGGGTGCAATTGACCAGGTCGCCATGGACGACTCCCTCGATCCACAGCGCGGCACCAACCCCATCCGTGGTGGGATCGGAATGCCGATAGACCTGGTTTTGCGCGATGGTGACGTTGGTGAAGTGAATCGTGGCGGCTTGCGTGGCCTGGTCGCCACCGTTCACCCACACCCCCGGGTTCAGCTTCCCCTGATTGCCGGCGACGGTGACCGAGGCGAGTCGCGCCGACACGATGCCCAAGAACACGGCCGGCCCACTGCCCGCCGACGACGATGACTCCGGCGCCAGGTTGTCGAGAATCGCGGCCTGTTCGATGGTCATCGCTTCGCCGCCGATGCCCTGCAGGTGCATGGCGGTGCCGAAGTAGGTGGCCTGATTGCCGGACATGGTGACCTGGCACATGCCGACCGACTGGCCTTCCTGCGAGACGAGCAAGGCGCCGCCAATGCCCTGCGCGTTGGGGTCTTGGCCCGAGGCCTGGTTGTTGGTGAGCTGCGAGCGCAGGAGCGTGAGCTCCGTGCCAATAGCGGCCACGGCGCCGCCGCTTCCGGCGCGATTGCCGTCGAGCACCGAGCGGGCGATGAGCAACCGACCGCCCAACGAACAGACAGCACCACCCGCTTCATCCGGTCTTACGGCGCTGGCGTCGTTGTCGCGAAGGACACTGTCGGTGATGACCAGCGAGCCGCCGAACTGCAAGATCGCGCTGCCGCCAGCGCGCGACGGGGCACCTGCCGTGGCCGGCGTGACCGTTGCGTAGCCACGTA
>JADGRD010000621.1 GCA_017881285.1 Pseudomonadota bacterium
GGCTACCGGCGCCGGCGTGGGCGCTGGCGCCGGCGCGGTCGATGGCATCGCCACGGGTGGGGCCGGCACCGGCGGCGGGGCCGGCGGCGGGGGCATGGGAGCCGGTGGCGGCGTGGCCGCTGGCGGCGGTAGCTCCTGGGGTGGTGGCGGTGGGGGCGGTGGGGCTGCGGCCGGAGGCGGGGGCGCGGGGGCGACCGGAAGCGCGGGCAGCGATGCCGGCGGCGGCACGGGCACGGGACGGACGGGCGGCGTGGGTTTCGCCGGCGCCGGAGCCGGCGCGGAGAGGAAGGGCGAGGTCTTGAGGCACTGCACGTTGCCCATGTTCGCGAACGTGCCCATGGCGCGGAACCCGAGAAAGCCGTCCGGGCGCTTGCCCAACTGGGCCGTCAAATCCATGATCGTGCGCAGCTTTTCCGAGCTGCGCAGCAGGGTGTCGCTCAGCTTGAAGCGCACGTAGAGATCGACATGCGACGTGCCGATGGGCTGCGCCAGGTGGATCTCGCCCTCGACCGTGGCCTCGAGGTCCTGCGACTTGAACGACACGCCCTGCAAGCGGCCAATGCCCTTGTCGATGACGACCTTGCCGGTGAAGTCGCCCAGGCGAATCTTGGGCAGCCCCAGGCCCTCGGCCAGCAGGGGATTGCTGGCGATGACGAGCTTGGCCTTGCCGTCGCCGAGCGCGCAGGCGCTGCACGACCAGCCAAGGGCGCCCTTGGCCTCGGACGACCGCTGCTTGGGCAGCGTGATGGCGAAGTTGACCTCCAACTTCCCCGAGATGGGCAGGTTGATCGCGCTCTTCACCCAGGGGACCTCGGCCAGATCGATCTCCGTGGCGCTGACCTTGGCCGACGAGTCGTTCTTGCCCATCTTGACCTTGGCGTCGATCTCGCCTTTGAAAACGTCGGCCGAGAGGCTGTAGGACTTGGTCCCAAAGAGAGAGGACAGCACGGACCAGCCCAAGGTAACCTTCTCGATGAGGATGCGCGTCGGTTTGGCCGCGCCGGTGGACTGCGAGACCAGGGTGACCTCCTCCAGGGTCATGCCAAGCCCCAACGAGGGCCCGGCGTGCTTGGCTTCCATGTCATAGCCGGCAGCGGCGAGGCGGCCGGCCAGAGTGTCCTTGAAACGCCCATACGGCAGGGACAGGTAGAAGACCGCGGCGAAGACAACGAGGCCGAACCACAGAATCGCGGCCACCTTGCCCAGCCGGCGAAGCCGTTCGCTGATGATCATCCCTTGCCCTTTCCCGCGGCGCCCTTGGGCGCGGGCTTCTTGCTACCGTCCTTGAGCCGCTCGAAGGTGGTGGCCGTCAGGTCGACGTCGACGCTGGTGCCGTCCCCGCCGAAGCTGCGCCGAATGTCCAGACGCGTGATGAGCACGAGCGCGCGGCCGGTTTCCACCTTGCTCAGGAAGGTCGCCAGCGATTTCAGGTCCACCTTGCGCAACTTCACGTCCAGGCTGTGCTCGACGTAGTGCTTGCCCGCGGCGCTGTCGGGGCGATCCGCCGTTTCCGGGATCTGGATGCCCGCCTCCTTGGCCGCCGCCTCCAGATCGGCCGCGAGTTGTGGCGGTTCGGTGCCAATGCGCTTTTGTATCGCCGTCACCTGCGCCTTGGCGTCGCGGTATTCGTCACTGTGCTTGGCGATGGCGTTGATCGCCTCGCGCATGTCCTGGTTTTCCTGGCTCATGGTCCGGAAGGCGTCGACCACCAGGTATGACACCAGCAGCACGGCGCAACCGCCGAGCGCCCCGCCCAGAATCGACAGCAACCGCCGCTCGCGCGCCGACATGCGATTCCACTCGGCGGCAAAGTACGCGGCCGGCCGGCCGACCAGATTCCTGATTTTTTCGATGATGCGCTTTAGGGCTGCCATGGCTTCCTCACGGGCACTTGGCGGCGATGGTCAGGTTGAACTGCTTGGCTCCGCCCGAGACCTCGGTGATGGGCCCCTTGCTGATCTCCTCGAAACACTCGATCTCCTTCAGCTTGGCCACGATCTCGTCGACCGCGGCGGCCGAGTCGATGGTGCCCTTGATGGTGGTTTTCTTGGGGCGAATGTCGAGATCATCGATGTTGATCTGGACCTTGTCGGCGGGCGGGATGCGCGTCGAGATGCTGTCGAGCAGATCGAAGGCGGTTGCCTTGGGCAGCGGCACCATCTCATCCTTGAGGCTGCGGCGCAGGGCCGCACTGACGTCGGCCGCTTCCATGCGAGTCTCGCCAAACAGCTCCTTGGCCGCGGTCTGAAATTGCGTCTTTAACACCTTCTGTTCGGCCGAGAGCCGCCGCAGGGTGATGGTGGCGTGAATGCCGACGCAGGCAATGAGGGCCGCCGCCAGCACGATGAGGTGCGAGGCGCGCTGGCGCACGACGGAGAAGCTGGCGCGGTACTGGAATTCTCCCCGGCGCAGGTCGAGCTCCTTGTGGCCACGGGCGCCCGTGCTGGCGATGGCGTCGGCGAGCACGAAGCGATCGGCTTCCGGCGCCTCCACTGCCACCTCCAGTGGCAAGCCCTCCGGGCCTTCGCGGGACTCGGGAGGCGGGATGAGCGGCCGCACGGCGACGCCCAACTCCTCCTCGAGAAAACCCGCCAGGTTGGCCACGCGCGCGCCGCCGCCGGCGAGCAGGATCGCCTCGATGGGGGCCTTGTCCCGAGCCGCGAAACTCGACAGCGTCTGGCGCAGGTCGCGCAGGCAAGGCTGGATCGCCGGACGCAGGATGGAATCGACCCGGGTCTCGACGTTGGTCGCGGCGGGGCGACTCTGGCTGGCGAGAAAACCCAGCTGCGTCTTGCCCAGCTCGGACTGCTCCCAGGACCAAGCCCCGTTTGAGGCTTGCTGGAGGGCTCGGGTCAAATCCTCGCCGCCGTGGTGCAGCGTGCGCGCGAAGACCGCCTCGTCGCCCACCACGAAGCAAAGGTTGGTGCGGCGGTGCCCGATGTCGGCGACCACCCGGCAGGGCGGCGGCGCCCCCTCGATGACGACCACGGGGATGCGCGGCCGGTAGAGCAGCGGTGCGACGTAGAGCGAGTGGGGATCCACGCCGGCCGCCGCCATCGTCGCCAGGAATTCGCGCACGTCCTCGATACGCGCCGCCACCACCAGCGCGCGGCAGCCCTCGTCGCCCACCGCGACCTGCCCGCGCGCCGACAGGACGCGATGGTCCAGAATCACGTCGTTGAGCTCGTGGATAATCTGGCCTTCCATCTCGTAGCCCACGACCTGCTCGATCTTGCGCGCGTCGGCGAAGGGCAGGTCGAGGACGCGCAAGGTGAGCATTTCGCCGGGCAGCGCGAGGTAGAAGGTGGTGCCGCCCGGCAA
>JADGRD010000065.1 GCA_017881285.1 Pseudomonadota bacterium
GAGCCGCTGCGTGCGTTGGTGCTGTTTTCGGGCACCGTTGTCGACGAGACACTGTGGAAGGCCAACTACGCCCGGCGCAAAGGGTTGCACGTTTTCATCTCGCATGGCCGGGCTGATCCAACCCTGTCCTTCGACACCGCGGACCGCATGCACAACGAGATGACAGCCGCCGGAATCGTGGTGACATGGTTTCCGTTCGACGGCGGACACGAAACCCCAGCCGAGGTTGTCACCGCGCTGAACGAGTTCCTTGCGCAGTTGTAACTTGCCCTTGGCCGAAACCATCCCAAGGGCAGGCAGGAAAACATGGCTCTTTACCCAACCATCATCGTGCTCTTCGGCGGCGCGGGCGATTTGGTCTGGCGCAAGCTCATACCGTCCTTGTTCGATCTGCATCGGGAGGGGCGGATGCCCGAGCGATTCGCGGTTCTCGCCGTCGATCGACTTCCTTTTCGCGAGGAGGATTTGCGCGGGCGCTTCCTTGGCGGCGTCCAACAGTTCGCGCGAAACCGGAAGGTGAAGAAGACGGAGTGGAACGCTTTCGCCCGGCACGTGACCTATCTCCAGGGCGACTTTCAAGACCCCGCGACCTACGCGAATTTGGCGTCGAAGTGCGCGCAGGTGGATTCGGCGTGGCGGCTCAAGGCGGCGCGCATCTTCCACCTGGCAACGCCACCCGCGATGGTTCAGGTCATTCCCAAGCTGCTCGCCGATGCGGGCCTGAATCGGAATCGGGCGCGCGATCGCATCGTGGTCGAAAAGCCGATTGGTCACGACCTGGATTCGGCCCGGGAGATGAATCGTACGCTCAGGCAGAGCTTCGACGAATCGCAGATCTTTCGCATCGACCACTACCTGGGCAAGGAAACCGTGCAAAACATCCTGGCCTTCCGTTTCGCCAATCCACTCTTCGAGCCGATTTGGAACCGGCGCTACGTGGATTACGTGACCATCACCGTGGCCGAGGAAGTCGGGGTTGGGCATCGAGGCAACTACTACGAGCACGCAGGCGCCCTGCGCGACATGGTCCAGAATCACCTCATGCAACTCCTGTGTCTCGTGGCCATGGAGCCCATGGTCTCTTTCGATGCCGACGAGATCCGTAACAAAAAGGTTGACGTTCTACACGCCCTGCGGCCCATCTCGCGCGCCGAGATCGAGCAATACGCGGTGCGCGGACAGTATGGCCAGGGCAAGCTGCATGGCAAGCCGGTGCGCGAATACCGCCAAGAGGACGACGTTTCACCGCATTCAAGAACCGAGACTTTCGCGGCCCTGAAACTCTTCGTGGACAACTGGCGCTGGCAAGGCGTGCCCTTCTACCTGCGCACGGGCAAACGCTTGTCTCGGCAACTTTCGGAAGTTGCCATTCAATTCCGCACCGTGCCGCATCAGTCGTTCCCGGCCGAGTCCACCCGCGATTGGCACCCCTCTCGCCTCATCCTTTCCATCCAGCCCGAGGAAGGCATCGTGATGAGCTTCCAAGCAAAGTACCCAGGCCCGAAGATGCTGTTGCGGCCGGTGGAGATGCGGTTCACGTATCAGGAGGGTTTTGCGATCCCGACGCCCGACGCCTACGAAACGCTGCTTTGGGATGTCATGAACAACGATCCCACCTTGTTCATGCGCGCCGACCAAATCGAGGCGGCGTGGCAGGTTCTCATGCCGGTCCTGGAGAGGTGGGCAGAATCCAATCCTCGCGGCTTCCCAAACTACGCGGCTGGCACCTGCGGGCCCAAGGCCGCCGACGAGTTGCTCGCGCG
Organism: Pseudomonadota bacterium; assembly: GCA_017881285.1. Classification (GTDB taxonomy): domain Bacteria; phylum Myxococcota_A; class Polyangia; order Fen-1088; family Fen-1088; genus Fen-1118. Next base: position 1,764 of record JADGRD010000065.1, read on the forward strand.
CGAGGGGCACTCCTGGAGGCCAGTCGCGTGAGAGTTCTGGTCATCGATGTCGGCGGAACGCATGTGAAGGTGATGGCCACAGGTCATAGGCGGCGGGTCGAGTTTACCTCCGGGCCAAAGATAACACCCACGAAGATGGTGGCTGCCGTGAAAGCCGCCACCATCGGCTGGAAGTACGATGCAATATCGATCGGCTATCCTGGGCCGGTGGTCCATGGACGCCCTCTAGCCGAGCCGCACAACCTCGGACCGGGATGGGTTGGCTTCGACTTTGGCAAGGCGTTTGGCCACCGCCCGGTGAAGATGGTGAACGACGCCGCCATGCAGGCGTTGGCAAGCTACAAGGGCAAGCGAATGCTCTTTCTTGGTCTAGGGACTGGACTCGGCTCCGCGCTCATCGCGGACGGCGTGCTCGAGCCGATGGAGCTGGCGCACTTGCCTTACAAGAAAGGCCGAACCTATGAAGATTACCTCGGACTGGCCGGACTCAAGCGGTTGGGAAGGAGAAGATGGCGCCGACACGTACACCATGTCGTCGAACTGCTCGAGACCGCGCTGGAGGTAGATTATGTCGTCTTGGGCGGCGGCAACGCGAGACTGCTCAAGAAGCTTCCACCCCGCTCATGTCTTGGGGACAATGCCAACGCATTTCGAGGTGGGTTTCGTCTTTGGCTGAAGGCTCGTCCCCGGCCGTCGAAGGAGCGTCTTGTCCACTAGCCAGTTGAAACGGCGTGATCCTCGATACGCGGGCCGCGTGCGACGGGTCTTTCTGTTCGATGTCGACAACACGCTGCTGGACAACGACCGCATCATCGCCGACTTGAATGCCTATCTCAAGCGTGAGGTCGGTCCTAAGCGAGCGCGCTGTTATTGGGCAGGCTTCGAAGAGTTACGCATCCACCTAGGCTATGCCGACTATTTGGGTGCGCTGCAGCGTTTTCGCCGCGACTACCCCCACGACCTTGGCCTGTTGGCGGTATCCCGCTATCTCATAGACTATCCATTTGCCGAGCGCCTTTTCCCGAAGTCACTTGATGTCCTAGAGCATGTCAGACGGTGGGGACCTGTCGTTCTACTCACCGATGGCGACGTCGTCTTCCAGCCCCGCAAGGTGGACCGCTCGGGCCTCGGGGAAGCCGTCCATGGCCACGCGCTGATCTATGTACACAAAGAGCGGGAGCTGGCCGATGTGGAAGCCCGGTATCCGGCGGAACACTACGTCATCGTTGACGACAAGCTACAGATCCTCGCCGCCATCAAGCGGGTCTGGCGCACGCGGGTGACGACGGTCTTCGTGCGTCAGGGACACTACGCTCTAAATCCAAGGATCCAGGCAAACCTTCCCCACGCTGACATCAGCGTCGAAAGTATTGGCGATTTGTTGCGGTACGACTGCGAAACTTTCCAACCTGAGGGTGACGGTCACCCACGTCGCCGAGAGAAATCAGAACATGAATTCAAATGAAGACGCGAGCGCATTCGGCGCACCCGGCATCGAGCCGCGCTGGACCTCCAGTGCGAAGGAAGGCTTGGGCACCGCCTATCACACGAGCTGCCGGGTCTGGTTCACCTTGAGCCATGGCATTATCAACGAGATCTACTATCCCACGGTTGACAAGCCAAACACGCGCGATGTGCAGTTTCTCATCAGCGACGGGAAGACGTTCTGTCACGAGGAGAAGCGCGATCTGGCGCATCGAATCGAATACCCGGACCGCGATTGCGTATTCTATCGCATCGTCAACTCAGAACGGAATGGGCGGTATCGCCTGGTCAAGGAAATTCTGGCCGATCCACATCGTTCGGTGGTTCTCATGCACACGCAACTCGAAGTCCTCGATACGGCGTTGCTTGGCCAGTTGCGCCTCTACGCACTCTTGGCTCCCCATCTTGTGGGCGAGGGCGCGGGTAACTTCGGATGGTGTACTGAAATCGGTGGGAACAACCTGCTCCACGCCGAGCGCAAGGGTGTGCATCTGGTCATGGGGTGCAGCCGAGGGTTCTCCCGGCGGTCGGTTGGGTACGTCGGTGCCAGCGATGGTTGGCAGGATTTGATGAAGGGTTTCACGATGGACTGGGAATTTCGGACGGCCGGGCCCGGCAACATTGCCCTGACCGGCGAGATCGTTCCGCTGGGGCAGGAATCCTTCACCATCGCCATTGCTCTGGGCAAGAGCCGTCAGAGCACCGCCGCGAAATTGTTGCAATCGCTGGCGGAGCCCTTCGAGGTTCATCGCGAGGCCTATGTGCGCCAGTGGCAACGCACGGTGGTCAAGCCAAACTTCGATTTCAGTACTCACACCTCGGACGATGGGCACATGTATCGGCTCAGCCGCTGCATTCTGTTGGCCCATGAGGACAAGACCTTCCAAGGCGCGTTGGTGGCGTCGATGAGCATCCCGTGGGGGGAGACGAAGTCCGACGAGGATCCCGGCGGCTATCATCTGGTGTGGACGAGGGATCTGGCACAGAGTGCGACCGCCCTTCTGGCGGGGGGACAGACCGGGACGCCACTCTGCGCGTTGATCTGGCTGGCGGCCATTCAGGGAGCGGACGGTGGCTTCCCTCAGAACAGCTGGATCGATGGCCACGCCTACTGGTCCGGGGTGCAGCTCGACGAAATCGCGGCTCCCATCCTGCTAGCCTGGCGTCTGCGTCGCGAAGGCGTTGCGCTGGGTCGCTTCGATCCCTGGGTCATGATCCGGCGCGCGGCCGCGTATCTTGTCCGGCAGGGACCGGTGACCGCTCAGGACCGCTGGGAGGAGAGCGCCGGCTACTCCCCCTCGACCCTGGCCATGGCGATCGCGGGCCTGATCTGCGCCGCGGAGTTCGGCCAAGAGCGCGGGGAAACCAGCACTGCAGACTTCTTCTTGCTGTATGCCGACTGGCTCGCCGCCCATGTCGAAGAATGGACGGTCACCACGGCAGGGGATCTGGTCGAAGGAATTCGGCGCCACTACATTCGCATCAATCCCACGGATTCCGTCTCGCCCGATCCTCACGCGGACCCGAACACTACGATTCTCGCCATCCCCAACGGGGGCGGCCGCTACCCGGCGAGGCACGTGGTCGGCGGTGACTTCCTTCACCTCGTGCGGTTGGGCATCCGCGCGGCCAACGATCCGGTCGTTTGCGACTCCATCGCGGTCGTGGACAGCTTGCTCAGGTTCGAGCTGCCGCAAGGGCCGGGTTGGCGTCGCTACAATCACGATTGCTACGGGCAGAAGGTGGACGGCAGTGCGTACGATGGCACGGGCGCGGGCCGCTGCTGGCCAATCTTGACCGGCGAGCGCGGTCACTACGAGCTCGCGGCGGGGCACGATCCCAAGCCATTCATTACGGCGATGGAGAAGTTCGCCAACGAAGGTGGCATGCTCAGCGAGCAGTTGTGGGACGTAGAAGATCTCCCCGAGAAGGGGATGTGGCGCGGGCGTCCCACGGGTGCGGCCATGCCACTTTGCTGGTCGCATGCTGAGTATCTCAGTCTCGTGCGCAGCGCTCACGACGGCGTGTGTTTCGATCGAGTCGAACCCGCCTTCCAGCGCTACGTCGTCGAGCGGGTGGAGCATTCGCACGAAATGTGGAGCGCTCGACATCCAATCCGCCGCATGCCGCGTGGACGAATCTTGCGCCTCATCGTCGCGGCAGACGCAAGCATTGTGTGGTCCAGCGACGGCTGGCGCAGCACGAACCAGACCGACACCACTGCCGTCGGCGGGGCGAATCTGTGGTTTGCCGACCTGCCCACGGAAAAGTGCCCGGAGGGCGCCCTCATGGAGTTCACGTTCTTTTGGAGTGAAGCCCAGCGCTGGGAGGGCAGAAACTACTCGGTCGCGGTCGGCCGCTGATGAGGTCAGACTATTCGTGGGTCAACCCGGGATCGCGTGCTTCTTGCCGATCAGACCGTAGCTCTTGAGCTTGCGGAAGCTACTTCATCTTGATGGAAGAACTCGGTCTTCCAGGACAATCATGGATGCAAGGGGTTGAATTCATGTGCGTTTCCCATGGCCCGAATGCTGCAATGCAACCGCCGAGCACAACACCGAAAAGGAGAATTCCATGGACACGACAGGACAAGAGGTAGGAAGGATCGAAACACGACTCCGGCAGTTGGGTGCGAAGCTCGATAGGCTATTGGCCAAGGCCGGCGAGGCTGGGACGGAGGCCAAGGCCGACTATCGCCAGCAGATTGGTCACGCCAAGGACAAGCACGCCGTGGTGCAGAGTAAGCTGAATGCATTCAAGGCCGCCAACGGCGAAAAATGGGACAATTTCAAGGTTGGGGTCGAGACCGCCTGGCACGATTTCGAGGATGCGTTCAAGACCCTCAAGCAATAAACGCAACCAGGCGATTCTCAGGTCAGCTCGTAACTGCGGCGTGCGGGTCTGGTTGCCGCCGTTCAACTCCAGCGCCGCGAGGTCGTTCAGAAATCAGATGGAGAGAGTCTTCCCGCCCGAGGCGCAATGGGTTGGTCGGGAAGGTCAGCCGTCGCAGGCTGGCGCGGCGCGGATTCTGCGCGGGAAGAACGCTTGGAAGGATGTCGCACGGTTTTCCGAATCGAAGGTCCTGCAATGTCCATGACCGTCCGGTCACTCGGTTGCGCCTCGAGGGTTGGCACCGGCGCTAATGGACCATTGGCTCGCGCACTTTTGCTGTCGGCGACGGGTCCGTGGGGATTGTCAGCGATGGATGCTGGTGAGGGAGCCAGGCTGGGGGTGCCTGCCAGTGGTGCCACCCGCGGTCGACGCGCCAGGGCCTCGATTTCGGATAAGCTGGAAGATTGCGCCTGTACCACGCCACGGTTGCTCGACGACGCGGGAGCAGCCACCCATCCGGTGACAATCAAGAAGACGACGAGTCCGGCGCCGCTCGCGGCTCGCCGGTTGAGGAGGCTCCAGGAAGCGGGGAAGGAAACCCGTCTCTGCCGCGTCCGCGAGAGTGGGTTTGCCGGCGATAGCTTCCTTCCTCGGGCGATGCCTGCCCCATCGGTCGCGCGCACGGGTTCGCTCGGCAACGAATAGAGCACCCTCGTCCCAATGAGGTGGGCACGAGCCGATGGCTCTACCTCGTTCGCCGCGTCTACCATGGGGACCGCCGCGCTGAAATCCGACCGAGCAGACGGGATTGAGGGGAGGCATGAAATTGGGGGGAGAGAGCGCGCCGTTGACGGCAGCGTCAGCAGACGGTCCTCGGTGGCGCGGATGAGATGCTCCATGTCGGGGAAACGGTCGTTGGCGTTCTTGGCCAAGGCGCAATCGATAAGGCGCACGACCTCGGACGACAGATCGGACCGGTACAATGTCACCTTGGGAGGCGGTTCGGTCAAGATGCGCTTGAGAAGGTCCATTCCCGGCTGGCCGAGGAACGGCAGCTTGCCGGTTAGCGTCTCGAACAAGAGGACGCCAAACCCATAAACATCCGCGCGCCCATCGATGTTGGGGGAAAACTCGATAGCTTCGGGAGCCATATAGGCTGGCGTGCCGAACATGGCCAGGGGCGCTATCGCGGTCGACGCCTCGCCGGCCCGTTTCATCATCACGGAGATGCCAAAATCGAGAACCTTGGTGGTGAGCAGGCGTCCGTCGGGATCGCTGCAGAGAAAGATGTTGCCGGGCTTCAAATCCCGATGGACCACGCCCTGGGCGTTGGCGGCTGCCACACCGCGCATGGCAGGCAACAACAAAGCCACCGTCGCCTCCAGGCTGAGGGGGCCATTCCTTGCCAAGTAGCTGCCCAGGGTTTCCCCATCGAGCAATTCCATCACGATGCACGTGTTGCCTTCGTAGGCGATGACGTCGAAGATATCGACTACGTTGGGGTGATTGACCTTGCTCGCGGCCAATGCTTCACGGTGAAACAGCTCAGCGGCTTCGCCATGAGAAGCGAACGAGTGAAGGATGACTTTGAGCGCAACGCGTTTTCCGGTGTGCTGGTTGGTGCCCGCCCAAACCGCCGCCATTCCACCCTTCGCGATGAGCCTATCAACGCGATACTGGGCCCCCAGGATCTGACCTGTCCGCAGGATCGTTTCGAGGTTGGGTGGCCCGAGCATTTGTCTGACTCCGTCGCAAGAAGGGGGCCGGTGGGACCTTGCGGTGGCCATGCGAGCATGCCAACCCACAAACAAGCGCGTTTTCGCGGCAGATGACGCGGCATCGTCGCTGGTTGAGGGCGCGCGGCAGACGGTCGCTTTCTCCCTCAAAGTGAATGAGGCAACACGTCATCTTGATTGAGGCAACCTACGGCGAAGGGATGCAACGCAACGGCGTGCCCACTTCCGCCCGTGGACCACTTCTTGCCTATTGCCGTGATCGAATAGGAGCCCAACATGCATTGCAAAGAAATCATGAGTCATAACGTTACGTGGATCCCGCCTGGCGAAACTATCGCGGGTGCCGCCAAGCTGATGGCTTTCCACAACCTGGGATTGCTGCCGATCTGTAGCCCCGATGGCAAACCGATCGGTGTGATCACCGACCGGGACATCGCTCTGCGCGTGATCGGGAAGGATCGCCTCGCGGCCCAGACCGTAGTGGAGGATGTGATGTCGGCTCCGGTGCGCTCCGCAGGGCCTGATTGGGCCTTGCGTCGCGTCGGCGAGCTCATGACCAAGGCGGGAGTATCCCGGCTGCTGGTGGTCGACGACGGCGGTCATCTCGATGGCGTCGTCAGCGTGGCCGATTTGATGGTCCACGCGCCAGGGCACACCGCCCTGGAAACAGCTCGCGGTATCTACGCCCGGGAAACGAGCGATCACTCGGTTGGCCAACCGCATCGCGCATCCAAACCGACACCCCAGTATTTCCACGGCGCCCGTGACCTCGCCCCCGCCGCCGCCTCGACCGCGGAGAACCCGGCCCGCAGCGAGGCCGAGAGCGTGGTCCACGGCGGCACCAACGCCCTCAAGGAATTCCCTGCCTAAGGAACTTGGTAGACTGGCGCGCGGCAGGCTGGGCCTGGGCGTGGGTCTGGTGCTGGCGTGGCTGGCGTGGCTATTTCCCGTCGCATCCCAGGGCGCGTCGGATGTTCAGGTGCAGAAGAGCGGCTCGCTCCCGGACGGCGGGGTGGTTGGCGATGCTGCAAGAGCGGCGTCGGATGTCGAGGTGCAGAAGAGCGGCTCGCTCCCGGATGGCGGGGTGGTTGGCGACGCTGCAAGAGTGGCGTCGATTGTCCATGTCCAGGTCAGCGGATCGATCCTGCCCAGCGAGGTCGTGCACGAGGCAATGGGGCCAGGCCCGGCCCCTGACGCCAACCCGGCCAAATGGGCCGCGGCAGCCTGCCGCCGCATCGTGTATGCATACCAGGCGGCCGGCTACCACTACGCGCGCGCGTGGTTCAGCCTGGAAGAGAACGATCTGGTCTGGATCTACGTCGATCCGGGCCACATGCGCGTGTCGTTCTTCGGGGTCGGTGGGGTGGGCGCGGCGCTTTTTCGACTCAGCCTGAACTTGCCCAACAACGTGTTCCACAAGCCGACCGTGGAACACGCCCTGCAGGACCTGAAAGAAAAGTACGGCCTGGTCAACATCTGGTATCGGGTCAGTGACCTTGGTGAATCTCAAATCACGCCCTTCGGTCCCATGGTCCCCGATCGACTCCTGCAGATCTATGTGGTGTCGCGCGAATTCCTGGGCTGGTCGCTCGATGTCTCGCTAAGCGCCACCTGGGGCGTCGTGCCCGCGGTGTCCTACCACTACGCGGGTTTGCTGCTTGACGACGACCGGCTGTTCACTAGGGTCGAGTTCGCCTTCCCCTATCGGCAATACCTGGCGGAAGAGGAGCCACGCCTACGATGGGTGCACGGCGGGTTCGACGCCGCCTACCGTCTGCCTCGCCGGGTGCAAGGGCGGCTGGCGCTGCGACTCGAGACGTCGCTCTACCTGTCCCTCTACGACCGCCCGGACCTGGCTATCAAGACCTACGACTTTTTGCGCAGCACTACCGTGCCCGCGCTGGTATACCTGCAACCGTTCTTGGAAGTCTCGCTCGGCGCGGGAGCCGACGTGGTGAGCATCTTTCAGGTCGAGCGCGTGTCGGACAGCGCGACGGCCAGCCCCGCGCTGGGCGAACTGACATCGACGCGCGCGCTGATCCGGCTGGTGGCCAACCTGGACCCGCGCGCTACGGTCATGCAACGCGACCAACGGCCCTGGGTGCACCTACGGCTCGACGCAGCTTCGTCGGACATGCAGCGGTGGCTCCTCGCCACCACGCTATCCGGCCAGGCGGTGATGAGTGTGGGACGGCACCGCTTGATCATCCGCAGCCGGGGCTTCCTGCTGGCGGGCGACGTGCGCTTCTGGGACGAGATGCCGCTAGCCGGCGACTACCAGCGCGTGTTCTTCGGCAACCGGTACTGGGTTCGCCAAGCGGGCCAACTGGAAACCGCCTACCGCCTGCACCTGTGGCGCGATTGGTTCGCGGTAGGCGTGTTTCACGATGCCTCGCTCTTCATGGATCGCAGCCTGCCGCTCCATCGGGCAGCGCTCGTCGACGCCTTTGGTCCCAGCGTGCATCTTCTGCTGCTCGAGACGTTCGCGCTGGACCTATTCGCCGGATTCGGCTTCTCGCCCGCGGGCTTCGACCAGACCGTAAGCTTCGCGCTGCAGACCATTTTCTAGCGCCCACGGGTTTGTCCGCCCGCGCGAGCGTCCACTCGCGCTCGCCGTCCCCTCCGTCGAAGTGAAGGGGACGGTACGTCATCCTGATGGGAGAAATCCGTACCGTAAAGCTGCGTGGGGTGCAAGTGCCTGAATTTGCCCGCGGCGCATGGGTGGCCCGGACGCTGCAATAGGAGCCGCTTGCGCGGCAGGACCACCCGCCGATGGCGGGTTCCGGTCTGCCAAATCCTCGCCAGGAGGTCACAGCCAGAGAGCCCCGATCATGTCGAATTCAACCACCTACGCAACCCACCGAGTTTCCGCCGGGCATCGGGGGCAAAATGGCATGGTGACTCCTTCTCCGAAGCTCTCCGCTCGACTCCATCCACTTCAACGAACCTCGACGAATGGTCTGGATCGGCCAGGCTTTCGGACGTCGGAGCACTCCTCACCGATGACCCGCAAGCGAAAATCGGAAGCCCTGGACAGGCTCGCGGCCAAGCCGGCCGCCGACGCG
>JADGRD010000066.1 GCA_017881285.1 Pseudomonadota bacterium
ATGGACTTGTCGACGGGCGCGAACATCCGGCAGACGCGCGAGGGGATTCTGCGCAACGCCGCCGTGCCCATCGGCACCGTGCCCATCTACGAGTGCCTGGAAAAGGTGGGCGGCCGCATCGAGGACCTCAACATCGATCTCTTCCTGCAAACCATCACCGAGCAGGCCGAGCAGGGCGTGGACTACTTCACCATCCACGCAGGCCTCCGCCTCGCGCACGTGCCGCTCACCGCCCGGCGCACCGCCGGCATCGTCTCGCGCGGCGGCTCCATCTTGGCCAAGTGGTGTCTGCTTCACCACCAGGAGAACTTCCTCTACACCCACTTCGCGGCCCTGTGCGAGGTCGCCAAGAAGTACGACGTGGCCTTCTCCCTCGGCGACGGGTTGCGGCCGGGCTCGCTGGCCGACGCCAACGATGCCGCGCAATTCGCGGAACTGGAGACTCTGGGCGAGCTGACCAAGATCGCGTGGCAGCACGACGTGCAGGTGATGATCGAGGGGCCCGGCCACGTGCCACTCCATCGCATCAAGGAAAACGTGGATCGCCAGGTCGCCGCCTGTCACGGCGCCCCCTTCTACACGCTGGGGCCGGTGGTGACCGACATCGCGCCTGGCTACGATCACATCACCTCCGCCATCGGCGCGACTCTCATCGGCTGGTACGGCACCGCCATGCTCTGCTACGTCACGCCCAAGGAGCACCTCGGCCTGCCCAATCGCGAGGACGTCAAGGCCGGGGTCATCGCCTACAAGATCGCGGCCCATGCCGCCGACGTGGCCAAGGGGCATCCGGGCGCGCGCGCCCGCGACGACGCCATGGCCCGGGCACGCTTTGCCTTCCGCTGGGAGGACCAGTTCAATCTCTCGCTCGACCCGCCGACCGCGCGCAGTTATCATGATGATTCCTTGCCGGCCGAAGTGGCGCGCGAGTCGCATTTCTGTTCGATGTGCGGGCCGGCCTTTTGCGCGATGAAAATCACCAAGGACATTCGCGAGTTCGCGGCCAAGGAGCAGATCAGCCTCGAGGAGGCGTGCGCGCGCGGTTTGCGCGAGCGCGCGGAAGCCTTCCGCCAGCAGGGCGGAGAAATCTACCAACCCGCATCCGCCGAAAGGGCCCGGCGGCCGGAGGTTACGAAATGAATCCGAGTCAGGGGGTCAGAAGGTTTTTGCCTGCCGTCGCGCTGTTCTTCGTGGCCGGAGTGGCCAGCTCGCCCAAGGCGGTGGCGGACTCCGAAACCGGGGGACGCAAGCACGCCGCCAAGGCCAACCACCTTGCGGCGAAGAACAAGTGCAAGGCCGCCGTGCCGGAGTTCAACCGCGCCTACAGGACTCTCAAGGATCCAACCCTGCTGTTCAACCGCGCCGAGTGCTACCGCAAGCTGGGCCAGGATGACGAGGCGCTCAAGGACTACCAGCAGTTCTTGGCCGACATGCCCCAGGCGCCGAACCGTGCCGTCGTCGAGGCGCGCGTCGCGTCGCTGCGCGGGACGACGGCGGCGCCGCCCGCGAGCGCGGCTCCGACCGTCGCCGGGAAGGATTTGCCCGCCGCGCCCGCCAAGGAGCTGGCGGCGCCGACGGCAAAGCCAGCGGTCGCCCCTGCGAAGGAGCCCGCGGCGGCAGTGGCGAAGCCGGCGGTCGTGCCCACGAAGGAGCCCGTGGCGCCGGCGGTCTCCCCCGCGAAGGAGCCGGCGTCGCCTGCGGCGAAGCCGGACGACAAGGCGACGGCGGTTGCGCCCGCGAAGGCGCCGCCGGCGCCGGCGGCGAAGCCGGCCGAGAAGGCGGCGGTCGCGCCCGCAGCGCCCGCGGCGAAGCCAGCCGAGAAGACACCGGCAGAGCCCGTTCGCCGCGCTAAGAAGTGGGAGGACTGAGATCACGCGGCCACGGCCCCTCCTTCGGGGACTTCGGGACCTGCACCAACCCCTGCCACGCCCCCCATCGGGAGCTTCGGGACCTACACCACCCCTGCCACCCTCGCTCGCTACGCTCGCGCCCCGCCGCTCGCTTTGCTCGCGTCTCCGCACGATCACGGCCACGGCCTCCAGCAACTACTGCGGGACCGACACTAGGCCTCGCGGAAGGCGCTGGGGCAGTTCGGAACTAGCGGGCAGGTGTCGCAACTGGGCTTGCGCGCGTGGCAGATCCGGCGGCCGTGCCAGATCAACTGGTGCGACAGCAGGATCCAGCGCTGGCAGGGGATGATTTCCATGAGGTCGCGCTCGATCTTTTCCGGCGCCGTCTCGCGGGTCAGGCCGAGCCGACCCGCGAGGCGGGTGACGTGCGTGTCGACCACCACGCCGCTGGCGATTCCATAGGCGGTACCGAGCACCACGTTGGCGGTCTTGCGCGCGACGCCGGGCAGTTCGAGCAGTTCGTCCATCGAGCGCGGCACCTCGCCGGCCCACTTGTCGTTGAGCAGGCGGGCGGCGCCGAGCAGATTCTTGGCCTTGTTGCGGAAGAAGCCCGTCGAGCGAATCATGTCCTCGAGCACGGGGCCGGGCGCCCTCGCCAGCGCAGCCGGCGTGGGGAAGCGCCCGAACAAGGCCGGTGTCACCATGTTCACGCGTTCGTCCGTGCACTGCGCGGAGAGGATGGTGGCGCAGAGGAGCTGGAAGGGATCATTGCGCTCAAGCTCGCAGTCGGCTTTCGGATAGAGGCGATCCAGTTCCCGCAGGATCGCCTTCACTCGATTCGGCTGCGGCGGCCATGCACCGCGCGCTGGCTCGCGGGTACACCGGGTGAGCTTGCGCGCCGGGCGCGGTCTTGCGGGCGAACGTGGCATGCCTACGGTCTACCACGTGGGTTGGAGAATCAGCATTTGCAGCCGCGTGCGGCTTCGGCTGTAATTGCGCGCAATGGACGAAACCCCCGAGGAACTGGAACAGATCCGGCGTGAGGCCGAGGCCATCGATCCGCACAAGTACCGGCGGCGCTATCGCGTGCTCATGACCCTCGTAGCCTTGGCCTTCTGCACGGGCGTGGGGTGGGTCGCCATCCGCATGGCGGTGGCCAGTCGCAATCCCTGCGAACGCGTGCGCGACTACTACTGCCGCAAGGCGCCCGACCCCGCCAAGTGCAACAGCTACCAGGGCGTCTACAAGGAATCCGTCGAGGACGAGAGCCCAAAGATGCGCGGACTCATCCGTGATCAATGCCTGACGAAGATCAACCGGCTGAAAGAGGAAGACGGCATTACGGTAGAGTGACGAGGGGGAAGTCCGCGCATCGGATCGCGTAGGCGTAGCCGGGCTATGCCCACCGACTTCGTCGGTGCTAGGGACAACACCCACCCCCACCTGCCCCTCGCGGCCTATGGCCGCGACCCGTCGCGCCTCCGCCAGAGCGCGGGAGGGCATGGGAACCCTGCCAGGGTTCCCATGCGATCGCGTAGGCGTAGCCGGGCTATGCCCGGCGAAGCCAGAGCGCGGGAGGGCATGGGAACCCTGCCAGGGTTCCCATGTAGAAGATGCGCGGACTCATCCGTGATCAATGCCTGACGAAGATCAACCGGCTGAAAGAGGAAGACGGCATTACGGTAGAGTGATGCCGCAGCGCCGATTCGAGGCTTTCACCATAGAGTGCGCAGAGGGGGAAGAGAGCACGGAGACGCGAGAAGCAAAGGTCTTGCGGATCCGGATCCGCCCCCTTTTCTTTTCTGGGCTCTCCGCCGCCTCTGTGCTCTCGGAGGTCTTCCTCCTCCTCAGACGCTGAAGGAGGATCCACAGCCGCAGGTGGATTTCACGTTGGGATTGGTGAACTTGAAGCCCGATCCCTGCACGCTCTCGACGTAGTCGATCTCGGTGCCGACTAGGTACATCAGGCTCATCTGGTCGCAGATCATGCGGACGCCCTGAGACTCGAAGGTCTGGTCGACGTCCTGGGCCTGGTCGAAATAGAGGTCGTACGCGAAGCCAGAGCAGCCGCCGCCCTGCACCTTCAACCGCAGTCCGTAGCTCGACTCGATCTTCTCCTCGGCGCGGATGGCCTGAACCTTCTCCGCAGCTCGCGCGGTGAGCTTCACCAATTCCTGGGTCTCTTCGGCCTGGGATGCTTGCTTGTTCTGTACGGCTGCGGACATGATGTCTCCTTGGGAGGGTATTCTAACCTCGCAATTGGATGCGGGCCACAGCCGGGCGTTACCGGCTTGTGACCAGGCGGTTCTGGCCTCTCGCGATGAGTCAGTCGACGAGGCCAATGCGGGCGCCACGTCACGAAGCGCTGGCCGGCATGCCGTTCGCCGAGCGCATCAGAAGGGCTTGGTCGTCTCGGCGTGCCAGTCGGGGCCGCGCATGCCGGTGATATTCCATACCCGCAGCACGTCGGTCTTGCCCTTGACTCTTACCGGTGGGAGCGCGGTGGCGTTGACCAGTGACTGCACGCGGGCGTAGGTGGCTTCGGAAACCAGGACCTCGTTCGCCTTGGCCACGCTGCACAGACGCGAGGCGGTGTTCACGGCGTCGCCGATGGCGGTGTACTGGAGCGCGCGCGAGCTGCCGATGGCGCCGGTGACCACGGAGCCGGTGTTGATGCCGATGCCGATCTTGATCTCCTCCTGACCCTCGGCCGCGCGTATCCGATTGAACTCGGCCAGCACCGCCAGCATATCCAGCGCGCACTCGACCGCCTTGATCTCGGCGCTGGGCAGCCCCACGGGCGCGCCGAACAGGGCGACGATCTCGTCGCCGACGAACTTGTCGAGCGTGCCCTCGTGCTTGAAGATGACATCCACCATTAGCTCGAAGTACTCGTTCAACATGCGTACGATTTCCTGGGGCGCGCGCTGTTCGCTCATGGCGGTGAAGCCGCGGATGTCGGAAAACAGCATGGTGACTTCGGTGAGCGCACCGCCCTTTTCGAGTTGCAGGTTGCCGGCGACGATCTGCTCGACCAGGTTGGGGGAGAGCAAGCGCTGGAACTGCGCCCGGGTCTTGGCCTCCTCCTCGATTTTGCGCGCCAGCAAGGAATTGCGGATGGCCACCGCGGCCTGGCTGCCGATGCTGGCGAAGATCTGCAGATCCTTCTCGCCGAAGGCGCCGGTCGCGATCATCGAATCCAGGTGCATGATGCCGAGGAGCTGGTCCTGGTGAAGCAACGGCACCGTCATGGTGGACCGGATGCCCTGCATGATGATCGACCGCGCACCCTGGAAACGGCTATCGGCGCTGGCGTCCGACGAGAGCACCGCGGTCTTGTGCTGGACCACCTCGGACAGGATCGAGCGCGAGAGTAGGATGTGCTCGTTGCGGCCGTCGCGCGTCTTGGCGACGCGAGGCTTGGGCCCGTCCTTCTCCATGAGCAGGATCACGCCGCGATCCGCCGGGATGAGCTCGAAGGCCTTCATGATGATCTTTTCCAGCAGGCCGTCGAGGTCGACCTCCAGCCCGATGGAACGGCCCAGTTCGTGGGCCAGGCGCAGTTTCTCGTAGTCGGCGCGCAGGGCATCGACGTCGGTGATCTCTCGCTCGGGCAGGAACTCGGCGCTGGCCTGGACGCTGCGCTGGATGAAGGCCTTGTCGCTCGACACCGGCGGCTCGATGCTCACGCGTTGGGCAGCCTGCGCGGCCTGGACCGGCAGTTCCTGGTAGATGAGCACGGTTCCGCCCAAGGTGATCTCGTCGCCCTCCACGAACGGGTGATCGTGGATGCGCTGATCCTTCATGAATGAGCCGTTCAGGCTGCCGAGATCGCGGTAGAGGAAACGGCCGTCCGGCTGGCGGATGATCTGCGCGTGTTCCTTGGAGACGATGCGGTCGAGGATCTGAACGGTGTTGTGAGGATGCCGCCCGATGGTGGTGACCGGCCCCAGCTCGAACTCGCGCCGGTCCTCACTGCTCTGAACGATGATCTTCGCCATATCTAGCCGCGCGATTGTACCACGTCGCGCATCTACCAATCGACCCGAGTCGCGTCCGAGACGACCTTCGGTGCGAGGTTGAATTCGTAGGTCTTGTCCGGCCAGGGGAAGTGGGCCGCGGCCTTGAAACGAACCTCCAGCTCGAGCTCCTTGGGGTTGTGGCGGAGGAAGATCTTGGCGGCCTTGTCGTTGATGCCCAACTTCTTGAGCTCGACGCCAATGTTCTTCCTGATGTCGTCCATCATGGGCCCCGATACGTCGGCAGGCATGATGTTGGCCTTGTAGAAGGCCGGGACGTGGTCGAGGAGGATGCCCTTGACGCGCGCTCTCACCGAGTAGACCGGCCAGAGGTAGATGAGGAGATAGGCGAGAAGCCCCGCCACGCCCACGAGCAAGAAGGTGACCCAGTTGATGGCTCGCGGCTTTCGGTATTTCATGGCGACTCCTTGGCAGCGGCAACCCCGTTTCTCCCTCCCAGTCCGCGGGCAAGCTGGCTGCGCATGCAAATAAGGCCGATGAATATCTGGATGACGTTGGCGACGACCTGGGCGAGCAGACTGGCGGTGAGAACGACGGCCTCGCGTGCTCCTGTGGTCGCACCCGGCGCGTACGCGGCGAAGAACAAGATCATCATGGCTTGGGTAGTGCCTAGCCCCTGGACTGAAATCGGCAGGACCGTCACGAAATAGACGATAGGCAGACAGAGTACGGCCTTGGTCACCGGAAGCACCACGCCGAACGCGGCCATCGATACCCAGCTCAAGGCGAGCAGGGTGCAGATGTGCGGCACGCGCACCAACATGGAGCGCAGGTGGCCCGTGAGCCCCGCGCTGAGCAGCACATCGAAAACCGGTCGATTGGCCAGCCAGCGTGGTCGCAGCGCGACGAGCAAGATGTAGACAATGAGACAACCATAGGCGGTCAGAAGCACCGTGCGCACCCCGCCGGAGACGTCGGACGACGTCACTAGGCCGACGGTCGCCAGCACGAGGAGCATGAGCACGTTGATGCCCATGACCAGCAGCACTGCGGCGGTGCCGCGCAAGATGGGTATCTTTCGCGTGCGATTCACGAAGTAGATGATGGCACCTTGCCCCACGGCGTAGTTGACCAGCGCCAGAAGGTAGGTGGCGCCTCGGACTACCAGGACCTCGTGGTACGAAAGCGGTGCAACAAACCACCCGAAAGTCTTCAGGATGGCGAAGGAATCGGCCAGATAGACAGCCAGCACGATGATCGCGCTGGCGGGGATGGCCCACCATGCGGCCGTGTGCATGGCATTCCACACGTCGGCCACGGGAATCTTCCGGAACAGGTAGACAAGAATGGCAATGGTACCGGCCCATGCGAGGAGGGGCCCAAACTTCTTGCGCATGTCCCCCCACTATTGCACGAAAAGTTGGTCTTGATGGGAACCCTAGGAGGGTTTGCTCTGCACTCGGCACCTGCCGCCCACCCTGCCTCCCCCGCGCTTCCCCCTTCGGGGACTTCGGGACCTGCACCTCCCCCTCCACCTCCGCTCGCTGCGCTCGCGCCCTCGCGCGCGGCCTCGCCAAACGCTCCCGCGCTCTGGCTACAGGCCTGGCAGCTGCGGTAGCAGCCGCCAGGCCATCGGCGAAGCCGGCCTCCGCCTACGCGGTCTTGCTTCCGCTCGGGCGGGGATTCAGATAGGCAGCCCGCCTGCTTGTGTATTCGCCCCGGCGGGGCGAAACTCTAGGACGGGAACGCAAGTCATGACTCGCTCGGAAGAGGACAGCGGCCGCGCTGACCAAACCCCCGTCCCGGGGGAAGGGGTGCCAGCGTTCGTCGCCGGGTCCGCGAGCCAGGGGGGGGCCTCCGGACGCGGGGAAGACTCCGAGCCGCCGTGGGGGCTGTCATTCTACCTGTTCGTCGAGCCGTTCGCCGTCGGCAAGGTGGTGATCGACCTCTCGGTTGGGGGCGGGCCCGGCTCGGAGCTGCTGCGGCGCTCCGGGGCGGTCGAGGTGCTTTCTCCCGAAAGGGCCGGTCTGCCCCTGCCGTTCCCGGACGGCGGCGCGGATGTCGTCATCTGCGCCCTCACCCGCGCCGAGGTCGCGGATGATGCCGGGCGCGCGGCCTTCCTGGCCGAGATCCATCGCATCCTGCGCCGCGCAGGTATGTGCATCGTGCGTGTGGCGGCCCAGGAACTGGCCACCGCGGCGGCCGGGATCTCCTCGCGGGCCGCGTTGGCCGACATGGTGCTCGAACACTTCGCCACCGTCGACATCGTCGAGGAAACCCCGTTTCTGGCGGTTTCCTTCTTTGCGCCGGGCAGCGACGATCTCGCGGTCAGCGAGGCCATGGCGCGCGTGGCGGGCAAGCCGTCGCATTTCATCGCCCTGTGCACCGCCGCCAGCGAGCGGACCTGGCAGCTTTCCGAGAGCCTGCTCGTGCCGACGGGCCCCGGCGGCGGCGTGGAGGCGGGCGAGGGCGAGATCGCAGCGTGGCGGGCCGAGGTCGACCGCCTTACCGTGAAGAACGCGGTCATCGCGCGTGAACGCGACGACCTACGCGAACGACAGATGATGCTGGACGATCGCGCCGAACGTCTGGGCAAGACCGTCCTGGCCTTGCGCAAGGACGCAGAACGCTACCTGCGCCAGTTGAGCGACGATGCGGCGGGGCGGGAGCTGCTGGCGCTGGAACGGGACCAACTACAGCGCAGGCTGACCGCCGCCGAGGGTGCGATCGTCATCAGCGGCCGCGAGCTCGACCGGCAGAAGGCGAGCGCACAGGCGCTGCGCAAGGAAGTGGCTCGCCTGCGGGCCGCGCGCGGTGGTAACGCCGGAACCGGCCGCGGCTCCGAGTGAACGCGGCGACGAGCAGGCAGAGAAACCCGACGATCACGGACCAGGCCGTCGCGGTCTGCCCGGTCATATCGCAACCACCATGCGGCGTGGAGGGGGGGCCGCCCGCGGCGTCGGCTGTGGGGAGCGGGGGCCGGGTGAGGGCATCGAAGCCCCCCAGCGTAGTCACGACTCCGGCGTCGATGCCGGCAGCGGCGGGCGGTGCGTCGGTGCCGCCAGCCGCCGTTGCGTCGGCGGCATCCGTGGGCCGCACTTCCGGTGGCGCGTCGGCCACCGCCGCGTCGGGCGTCGTGGCCGCGAACGGGCTTGGTTTCGCCGCCCCCGGCCAGGCCCCTAGGGCGGTGAGCATTTGCTGATACGAGTTCTGTGTCCCTTGGCACAGACCTTCCAGCGTGCGGCCGCCCTGATCGGCGAATCCCGTGGCGGTCGAGAGCACCGCCTGGTTCATGACGTCGGTCGTAACCAGAGTGTGTTCGAGACCGACCAGGTGGCCGTGCTCGTGGGCGATCATGGTCGCGCAGGCATGGGCGTTCTTGCCACATTCGAACGCGAACGCGGCCAGCCCGGGGTTGTCGTTGCAGTTGAAGGGCGCGACGCCCGCCTCATCCGAGCTCTGTTCGCACCAGGCTCCCTGGCTGGTGATCATCATGATGTAGTAGTCGCCGCTGGGCGGGCGGCTGAAGGTGAAGACGAGGTTGAAGTTCGCGTACCAAAGGTCGAGGTAGCCCTGTACCTGGCGCTGGCAGTCATCGATGCTGGTGCCGTAGGTGCACTGGAACGCGGGCGGGGGAGGGAGACCCGCGCAGTACGGTCCGTCCTCGGGTTGCGGGCTCTTGCCATCGGCGTACCACAACCACAGGTAGGCCGGCTTGCCCGCGGCGCGGCCGCTCCAGCGATGGGCCTCCCGCGAGCCCGGTGCAGGCGTGACCGTGGCGCCGGCGGTGGCGCCTGGCCACAGGGCAAGCAGCGTGGCCAGCCCGGCCGTCCGCGTGAACCTTTTGCCCCAGCGCAACATGCCTCGAAGCACCTGACCCTTGAGTCTACACCCGCTGCTTGGGTGCCGCCGTCGGTTTGGCGGAAGCCCTTGGTCAGTTCTTTCTCTTGTGCTACAAGAGCCCCCCTAGCGCTCGCCCCGCGCGGCGCTGCCTAGCTTGACAACTTGCATGCATGCGGTCGTGGCGGAATTTGGTAGACGCGCCAGATTCAGGTTCTGGTGGCTTTACGGCTGTGGGAGTTCGAGTCTCCCCGACCGCACAATCATCATGATGGGAACCCTGAGAGGGTTAGCTCTGCACTCGGCACCTGCCACCCACCCTGCCTTCCCCTCGCTGCGCTCGGCCTCGCCAAACTCTCCCGCGCTTTGGCGGAGGCCCGACGGGTCGCGGCCGTAGGCCGCGAGGGGTTGGGCGGGTTGGGTGTGGTCCCTAGTGCCGACGAAGTCGGCGGGCGAAGCCGTCCTCCGCCAACGCGGACTAGGCCCTGGTTTTCCAGGATGGTCAGTCTTGCACCGCCGGTGGTCGGATGTGACCACTGCTGGGCGGAGGCCTGCGGGAAACCTCAGAGAAAATCGCCGCTCTCTCCGTGGCGTGCAAGTTGCATAGGAGCAACGCACTCTAGGGATGGAGGTAGCGATGACCACGTCGGCTGTCGTCCTTTCTGATTTGCATCTTGGTGCTCCCGATAGCTTGCTGGCGCCCAAGGCGATGGCGGCGAGTGCGTATCAGGCAACTCTCGACCGCCTCTTGTTCGCTCCACTGCGCGCGCAGATTCCTGGTGGAGCGAAGTTCTTGGTGGTGAACGGCGACGTTCACGATTTCGCTCTTCAGACCTATGGCGACGCCTTTGCCGTCGGGGCCGCCTTCTTCAAGGCCGTCGTCGCGAGCGGGCTGTTCAAGGAAATCGTCTACATTCCCGGCAACCACGACCACGACGTGTGGTCGCTACTCGAGGAAGAGAACAACGTCACGAGCCAACTGTCCAAGGGGGCCTTGCCCACCGAGTTCTCGCGTGTGCAGGCTGGCGTGCTGGATGCACGGGCGGGAAGCCTGCACTTGCCCGGCGTCACCCCTCCCTATGGCGACTTCTTCCTCAAGGGCTTGTTCCAGGTCGGGGCCGCCACACGCACGCCGCAGCCTTCACTTCCCATCAATGTGGTGTATCCAAATCTGTACGTCACCGGCGGCAGTGAAGCGGCGCGG
>JADGRD010000622.1 GCA_017881285.1 Pseudomonadota bacterium
CGCTGAACAGCTGGTTGCGCTGGCACATGAAGGTATAGTCGCCGTTCTTGCTGCCGGGGGGGTCCGTGCAAGCATTGGCGACCGTGCATTTCCCGCCACAGTCGGTGGTAGCGTCGCCATCCTTGCATCCCGTCTTGGCGTTGTAGTCATACGGGATGAAGTCTTGGTCGTGGCACCTGTCGGGCGGTGGCAGCTTGTAATTGAACGTGGAGACGGACGTCCCGCCGGTCCCGGTCGTGCCGCCAGAGCCGCTGCTCGTGCTCGCGGTACCGCCCGCGCCGCCCGTCGTGCCGCCCGTGCCGCTTGTCGTGCCGCCGACGCCGCCCGAGCCACGTGGCGCCGATGAGCCGCCAGTGCCGGCCGTGCCGCCCGTCGCGGTGACACCGCCCGAGCCGCTCGAGCCACCGGTGCCCCCGGCGTTGGTCGTGCTGCCGCCGGAGCCGCCGGCGCCGCCAGAGACAATCGGGGCATCGGGTTGGCCGGAGCCGCCGCTCGGCGTCGCGCCGCCCGCACCGGACGAACCGCCCGAGGACGAGTTGCCGCCAGAACCGCTCGCGCCGCCCGTGGCGCTGCCGCGGCTGCTGCCTCCGGACCCACCGCTCGATCCTCCGGCTCCCCCGCTGGGCCCGCTGGGGCCGGCACAGGCAAGCGGGAAAAGCGCCATCGCCAGGGAGCCGGCAAAACCCATGGCCACGCAGGAGCTCGGGATTCTCATCGTGGAGGTACCTCTCGTACTTAGTGTCCTATTCTTTGCCGCATAGGCAAAGCAACAAATTTGGGCTCCTCCCATGGGGAAAGGGACGTGTCGATCATAGAAGACACCACTCCGCCCCGCATCATGCGTCGGGCAGTAAGCGTCGCGGGGATCACGAGATCCTTGGCGCCCTCCGGCCGTCCGGCCTCGCATGCCATCCAAGTAGTTCTGGAGTATCGTGCGGCATGCTCGAAGGGTTTACCTATCGTGAGATCCTGGGGAAGTCCGTGCACCGCTACGGGATCTCCGCCTCCTACGGCCTGGATGAAGCGGGTGTGCGCGAAGCGATCGCTCTCGGCGCGAACTATATCTTCTGGAGCCCGGTCAAGAAGTTCTTGAGGACGATCATCAAGGACACGGTGATGAAGGACCGCGAGCGCTACATGCTCGCGACGGGGCCCATCCTCGGGTACTTCGCCGGCTCCGTGCGCCGGGCGGTGGAGAAGGCGTTGCGCAGAAGCGGCAGCGACTACCTCGACGTGGTGCAGGTGTTCTGGGCCGGCAAGATGTCTTGGCTTACCCGCTCGGTCATTGACGAGCTGGTGAAGCTACGGCAAGAGGGCAAGGCTCGCGCCATCGGCGTCTCGATTCACGACCGCAAGCGCGCCGCGAAGCTCGCCGCGCAGGGACCCCTCGACTTCTTCATGATTCGCTACAACGCCGCCCACCCCGGCGCCGAGGTCGACATCTTTCCGCATCTGCCGGCGAAGAAGCCCATCATCGCCGCCTACACGGCCACCTCTTGGACCAAACTGCTGCGGCCGCCCACCGGATGGTCCGGTCCCGCCGCGACCGCGGGAGACTGCTACCGCTTCTGCCTGACGAATCCCAACGTCGACCTCGTGGTCTCGGCGCCCAAGACCGCGGCGCAGATGCGCGAGAACATGCAGGCCCTCGCGCGCGGGCCGCTCGACGACCAAGAGATGGCGCGCATGCGGGCGCTCGGCAAAGCGGTGCACGGCTGAGAACGCCAGCCATCACCATGGTGGGCGTTCGCAGCACCACGGCCGGGGCCTTGCGGCGGTCTGGGTCTCGTTGGAGCTTTCGTGGTAGGTAACACCGATCGTGCCGACCGACTCTCCCAGGGACTCGCGCGCGGGCACCGTGCTCGAGGGTGCCTACCACCTCACGCGTCTCATCGGTGAGGGCAGCATGGGCAGCGTGTACGAGGCGGTGCAGCTTCGTCTCGGCAAGCGCGTGGCCGTCAAGGTCCTGGCACGCCACCTGGCCACCAACCAGAAGTCCCTGGCTCGCTTCCATCGCGAGGCCGAGATCACCTCGCGGCTGGGACACCCGCATCTGGTCTCGCTCGTCGACTACGGCCAGGCGGAATCTGGCGAGCCCTACCTGGTGATGGAGTATCTCGAGGGTGAGGATCTCGACCACCGCCTGCGACGCCTGGGTCGTATGCCGATAGAGGCGGTGGTCCACGTGGTCAAGCAAGTCGCCTCGGCGCTGAGCGCCGCCCACGCCCAGGGCATCGTTCACCGCGATCTCAAGCCGGGCAACATCTTCCTGGTGGAAGTTCCCGGCGAGTCCGATTTCGTGAAGGTGCTCGACTTTGGCATTTCGAAGATGATGGCGGCGCGCACGCGACTGACGAAGCCATCGGTGGCGATGGGAACGCCTTTCTACATGTCACCCGAACAGGCCACCGGAATGACCGATGCCATCGACCACCGCATCGACCAGTGGGCCCTGGCCTGCATTGCCTGGGAAATGCTGCTGGGTGAACGCCCGTTCGTCGCCAACGACCCTCCCGCGCTCTTGTACAAGATCGTCACGACGGAGCCTCAGCCCCTGACGCCGCTCGTGCCGGGCCTGCCGGCAGCCGTGGAACCGGTCCTGCGACGGGCACTCCGCAAGCGGGCCGCGGAGCGGTTCCCCTCGATTCGGGACTTTTCTTTCGCCCTCGCATCCGCCGTATTGGGTCGCCCCGCCGACCTGACACCGACGCCGGCGATGGTGGCGGCCCCCACGTTGCTGGATGGGTCGAGGATTGGGCATGGCGATGCGCAGGCGGCAACGACCCTCGGCTTTCCGCCTGCTGATCGGACGCCGCGGAACGAGCGCCAGCCCGACGCCGGTGGGTCGCCGGCCGGCGCCGACTCGGTTCGCGCGGAAGCACGGCGTCGGGTCAAGCCGATTGCCACCATCGTCGCGGCGGCAGGGGTTCTCTCGCTTCTCGCAGGATTCTTGTGGTTCCGTTCGGGCCCCGCGTCCACCCCAACGACCAAGGCCGCGAACCATCCGGTCACCTCGCCGCCGATCATCGCACCGATTCCCCCGCCGCCGGCAGCTCCGGCAGTGGTCACGCCGGAACCCAAAGAGGTCAAACCCGTCGGACTTGGGCCCGAGCCTCCCCGGGCGAAGCGCAGCAAGACCGCCCATCCCGCGGGCACTTCTCGCCGGGAAAGAACCAGGCATCCAACCCCGCCTCCCCCGCGACCCGGGGGCAAGCGGCCGCTGTTCGAGAACCTCTGAGGGGCGTCACTAGTTATAGGTCGCCGAGAAGAGCAGCGAGAATACGGACGCACGCAGGCGGGCGTCGACGGTGGGGTCG
>JADGRD010000623.1 GCA_017881285.1 Pseudomonadota bacterium
CCAGAAGCTCGGCGTGGTCGGCGTGCCGGGCACATCCGAGAGCACGGCGGCGACCGTGGCGTTCGATTCGGGATCGCCGTCCTTGTCCCGGACGACCCCGCGGATGACCGTGGCGCGCGTGAGCTTGATGGCGACGCGGCCTCCCGCGCCGGCCTGGACTGCCTTCACGATCAACGGCCGCCAGCCGAACTTCGTAATGCGCAGGAAGTAGCGGCGTGCTTCCAGTCCCCCCAGGACGAAGCCACCGTCGTCCCCGCTGCGCGCAGTGCTGCTTTCGATGCCGTCCTCCAGCGTGCGCAGTGCCGAAACCTCGGCATCGGTGACCGGCACCGCCGACGGCGAACTGTCCACGATGCGGCCCTTGATGACGACCTCTGGCCCCAGGCGAAAGACACGGGGCTGACTTCCCGCCGTGCTGGACGCCAACTTGTCAGCGGGCAAGCGGTCGAGGATCTCGCTGGCCAGGCCAGGCCGACTGAAGCGTAGCGAATAGTTCCACGGTCCACCGTGCAGGCGCAGACGGAAGGTTCCGTCCTTGCCGGACAACTCCTGAGCCAAGGCTGTCTGCTGGGTGCCGCGCGATACCCAGACGTCGACCTGAGCGCCCTCGATGCGCCGCCCATTCTCGTCGACCAGACGGCCCGCCACCTGCAACTCGGGCCGGTCCGAAGTGTCGCGGTTGAAAACGGCGCGCTGGAATGCCAGCTCCGAATTGAACACGCAACGCGGCTTCGACGACCAGGGCAACGCACATTCCGCCGCCAGGGCGGTGCAGAACTCCACACAGTCGTCGGCGTCCTTGGGATCGCAGATCGTTGGGCGCGACTGGTCGGCATCAAGGAACGGAGCGGGCAGGACATCGCGGCCCGAACAGTACACGCAGCCCTCCGGCTGCTCCATGCACAGCACCTCGCGCGGGACCGGCGCCACGCTTCCCGCGGGCTGGCTGTTCTTCATCCCCGCGGAACGTTTGCATCCCCACGCAGCCGCGAGCAGCAGCAGGGCCATGTCGAATCTGGGAGCGATGGGTCGTCGCATGGGAAATTCCTGGCGCCGAGTATAGGCCAGCCCGCCGCTCGGCAAGAGGCAAGATTGGTTGGCGCGTGAAGGCCAGCGGGCTTTGCCCGATGGACCTCATCGCGGGAGATGGAAAGAACCCTGCCAGGGTTCTTTCGGTATAGAAGGCATGCTGTGCGCGGAAGATTCATCGTCCTCGAAGGCATCGACGGTTCGGGCACCACGACGCAACTCGACCGGGCCGTGGCATTCGTCGGCTCGCTCGGCCACCGGACCGTGGCAACCCGGGAGCCCAGCGCGGGCCCCATCGGCCGACTCTTGCGTGAGGCGCTGCACGGGCGGCTATCCATGGCAGATGGATCGCGAATAGATGGCCGCGCCATGGCCCTGCTCTTCGCTGCCGACCGCATCGACCATCTGCAGCGAGAAATCGAGCCGCACCTCGCCGCCGGCACTACCGTGGTATCCGACCGTTACCTGCTTTCCTCGCTGGCCTACCAGGCCGAGGAAGCCGATCGCGCCTGGGTAGCGACCCTGGCGCGCGGAATCCTCGCTCCCGACCTGACCGTGCTTCTCGACTTGCCCATCGAGGTCGCGGCGCGAAGGCGGGAAGCGGCTGGCCGGCCGATCGAGCGCTATGACGCCGATTCCTGTCTGGCGAAGGTCGCCGCGAACTATCGCGAGCTCGCACGGGAACAGCCCGCCGTGGTGGTGGTGAACGGCGCGGCTACCAAGGACGAAGTCACCGCAAGCATGTGCCGCGCCATTGCCTCCCTTTTCGCTTCCGCGCCGGAGCCGTGAGACAATTCGACGTATGCAGTATTCGCGTCTCCTCCTCGCCTGCTCCGCGCTCCTTTTCTCGGCCTGCGCCGCGACCACTCCGGAAACGGCCGGGCTCGCGCCCGTGGGACCCGGACCAACGCCCATCGAGGCGACGCCGCTCGCACCGGTCGCCGCCCCTGCCCCGCCACCACCGCCCACCTGCGACATCTTCGTCAGACCGGGAGTGCTCAAGCGCGCATCCCTGATCCGTCTGATCGACGCCGGACTCGCCCGCTGGCTGCAAGGAGTCGAGGGTGACCGGGCGCTCGCCAACCATCGTTTTGCCGGTTGGGTAGTAAAGAGCCTCCATCCCAGCGACCCTTGCTACCAAGATGTGGATCTGCGCCGGGGCGACGTCGTGCAGAAGGTAAACGGCAAGTCCATCGAGAAACCGGAGCAGGCCTTCGATGTCCTCGAGTCCCTGCGAGTCGCACCGGCCATCGTCGTGGAATACCTGCGCGATGGCAAGCCGCGGCAGTTCACCATCGCGATCGGTGAAGAACCGTAACTACCGCTTGTGCTTTGGGGCCGGACGCTTGGGCGCCGGCTTCTTCTTCACGGCGGCCACCTTCTTGGCGGCCGGCGCGAGCCCGGCAGCAGGCTTGGTCCCGCTGGTCGCACCACCCACGCCGGTGGCGCCGCCAGCGGGGCCAAGTCCCACAGCAAGGGACTTGGCCGGCGCCGAGCCGGGAACACCTGCCCCCCCCGGCGGCACGTCGGCATCGCGCGCCAACTGCCCCGGCTGGGCCGCGGGACCGCCCGCTGCTGGGGGTGCCGGCGGCTTGGCCGCCGCCAGTTCCCCGGCGGGAGTCGCGGCGGGCACGGCGGCGCTGCCCTGGCCCTTCCCCTTCACCATCATGGCGATGACGACGATGAGGGCAAGAATCACGACCGCGGCGACAATCAGTATCACGGTGCGGCGACCGCTGCTGATCTCCCCGACCATCTCGTCTTCGTCCATCTTGTCGCCCGGAAGCTCGGCGCCGGCGGTCGGGAGCGCCGTCGCGGTTCCGCCGGTGCGCAACGAGAACTTCTTGCGATCCTCGACCGTGACCGAGCCGTCGTCTGCGTAGCGATCCTCGAGAGGACGCGCATCTTCGGGAAGCACCGGGGTCTCGCCCGTGCCCTTACCGGCGGCCTGCATTTTGGCCTTGGCGTCCGCCACGAGCTGCTCGACATCGCCTTGCTTGAACCACAGGGTCTCGCGAAAGGCGGCCCCCGCCTTGGGTGGTGGCGCCTTGCCCGCTTCGTGCGGTTTGATGACCGACTGGGATGGGGCCGGCTGCGCCAAACGCGCGGGTTGCGCCGGCGGCGGCGCGACCGCAACCGGCGGGTGCTGACGCTGAGGCGCCGAGACCGGAGTAGCCGCGGGCGGCCGGTGGACCGGCGGCGGCGTTGGCGCGAAGGGCGCGGGCGTGACCTGATAGGCCGCGACTGGCGGCGAAGTCTGTGCCTGCGCCGCGAAGGGCGCGGGTT
>JADGRD010000624.1 GCA_017881285.1 Pseudomonadota bacterium
CGCCCGCCTTGTCTTGCGCACCACCAAAGAGCCGAGCCTGCGCCAGGAGCTCTTCATGCTGGTGGCCGACGTCGAGGAACGGCAGCCCGAGCGCCTGAGTGATGCCGAGTCGGCGCTACGCGAGGTGCTCAACATCGATCCGTTGCACATGGGGGCCTATCGGACCCTGTGCCGGATCTGCAAGGACGCCGAGCGCTGGGGCGCCTTGCGCGACGCCATCGCGACGCGCGAACGGCACCTGCCCGACGTCAAGCAACGGATCGAGTTGCTCTGGCAGACCATCGAAATCGACGAGGGGCTGCTCTACGACCGCGAGCACGCCACGGCGACCCTGTGCAAGATCATCGAGCTCGACCGCGGCGACCTCAAGGCCTACCGCATCCTCGAACGCCACCATGCCGAGGCCAAGAAGTGGCGCGAGCTCGACAACCTGCTCCAGACCGAGAGCGCGCTGGTCGCGCGTGGCGACGTCGCGGACGTCAAGGCCCGGCGGGCCGACCTGGCGCTGGCCCATTTCGACGACGCCGCCGGGGCGTTGCACCTGGTGGCCGAGATCCTCGACCTGGCGCCCGCGCACGCGCAGGCCATTCCGCTGCTCGAGCGCTTGCTCGAGGTCAAGGCCGAAAGGCATCGCGCGGCGGACATGCTGGATGCGCTCTACCTGTCGAGCGGTAACTGGACACGGCTGGCGGAGATCTTGGACATCGAGCGCGAGGTGGTGGAGGGCCAGGGCGCCGCCGCCCTGCTCATGCGCAAGGCCGAGTTGCAGGAGCACAAGCTGGGCGCTCCCGCGCTGGCACTCGACACCTGGCGGGCCGTGCTCGACCTCGACGCGCATGCCGAACGCGCGCTGGCCGAGGCCGAGCGGCTGGGCGGCTCGCTCGGCCGCCACGACGACCTCATCGCCTTGTACCAGTCCCTGGCGGACAAGCGCGACCCGTCCGACGTGGCGGGCATCGCCGACCTGCTCTCGCGCGCGGCCCGTCTGGGCATGGCCCACCTGGCCGATCGCACGGCGGCCATCGCGGCCTGGCGCCGCGTGCTGGACCTCGATCCCAGCAATCCCGACACCGGCGGGCCAGCGGCGGAAGCGCTGGAGAATCTCTACACCGAGGTCGGCGACATCGCGGGTCTGGTGCATGTGTTGCGCGTACGCGCCGATTGGCCCAGGGACGCCGACGAGCGCGGGCGGCTCCTCCTGCGCGTCGCCGACTTGCAAGAGAACCACCTCGACATCCTGGCCGCGGCGGTGGAAACCTACCGCGGTTTGCTCGACGGCGAGGGCGAATCCGTCCTCCGCGCTTTCGAGAACCTGGACCGCATCTATCAGAAGTCCAACCAGGCGCGCGAGCGGGTCGAGTTGCTCAAGCGCTGGATCGAGCACCTCGACGTGGCGGCCCGGCGCACCATGCGCTTCCAGATCGCCACCATCGCCGAGAAGGAGCTGTCCGACCTCGACGAGGCGGTGGCCTCGGTGCGCCCCATTCTCGACGACCTGCCCGAGGATCGCGAGGCGCTCTCGACGCTGGCCCGGCTCTACCAGATGCAAGGCGTGCCGGCCGAACACCTGGAGGTTCTCGAACGTCTTTTCAACTTGACCAAGAACGACGGCGAGCGCGTCGATCTGCTGCGCCAGATCGCCGGCCTGCTCAAGGGACCGCTCGCCCGCCGGGCCGACGCCCTCGACAAGTGGCGCGAGATCCTGCGCTTGGCGCCCAAGGACCCGGCCGCCATGGCGGAAGTGGAAGCCCTGCTCGGTGCGGAAGACGTCAGCCTGCGCTTCGCCGCGGCCGAGATCCTGGAGCCGATCTATGCCAAGGCCGGCGATCACGCCCACCTGGCCGGCATCCTGCGCGTGCAGATCGCGCTGGCCGAGGATGGTCATTCGCGCGCCGGGCATCGGGCCCGGCTGGCCGCCCTGGAAGAAAACCAACTCAAGGACAAGAAGGCCGCGTTTGCCACCTGGGCCGACGCCATCAAGGACGCCACCACCGATCCCGAGCTGGACCGCCTACTCGACGCCTACGAGCGGCTGGCCACCGCGCTCGGCGAGGACACCATCCTCGACATCATCGACCTCTACCGGGCCATCGAGCCCGACATCCTGGTCGAGGCCACCCGCATGCGCGTGGAGCAGACCATCGCCAAGCACGCCATCAAGCTCGGTGATCTGCCGCTGGCCACGGACTACTACAATCGCATCGTCGAGCGCCGGCCCGACGACGACGGCGCGCTGGAAGCGCTGGAACACATCCACGAGCAGCGCGGGGAGGACGAGCACCTCTTCGACGTGGTCTTGCGCCGGGCCGAGCTGGCCCAGAACGAAAAAGCCGAGCTCGGTCTGCGGAGGCGGGCGGCGCACCTCGCCCGCAAGCTCGGCCGTCACGAGGAGGCCATCGCGGCGTGGGAGCGCGTGTGGGCATTGCAACCCACCAACACCGAGGTGGTGGCGGCGCTCGAGGCGCTCTACGCCGAGCTCGGGCGCTGGGAGGATCTGGCCAACTTGCTCGAGCGCCGGCTGGAACACGGCGTGCCCGCGGGCGTGGCCATCGACTTGCGCTTCCGGTTGGCCGAGATTCAGCTTCAGCAACTCGCCAACCGCAGCCGCGCGCTCGAGTACCTGGGCGCGGTTCTCGCGGGCGAGCCCGACCACGGCGGCGCCATCGCCATTCTCGAGGGCATGCTCTCGGATCCCGAGGTGGCCGTGGAAGCGGCCAACCTGCTCGAAGCGGTGTACATCCGGCGCAACGCCTGGAAGGAGCTGGTCGGCATCGATAGCTTGCGCCTCAAGTTCAGCGAGGATCCGGCGCTGCGCCTGGCCTGGACGCAGCGGATCGCGCAGGTCTACGAGGAGCAGATCGAGGATCTCGACGAGGCCTTCAACTGGTACGGGCGGGTCTTCAAGGAACGGCCCACCGATCACGGGGCGCAGGAACAGCTCGTGCGCCTGGCGCCCAAGCAGAACCGCTGGCGCGACTTGGGCCGCCTGCTCGACGAGTATCTCGACGACGAATCGGCCAACTCCGACGACGTCCTGGCGCTGGTGCGCATCGCGATTCGCGTCTACGACCAGGAGCTGGGCGCCCGCGACAGCGCCCGCCGCTACTACCGCCGCTACCTCGAAGCCCTGCCGGGCACTCGCTCGGCCAGCGCGATCTACGAGGAGGCCCTCGTGCGCTGGGAGGCATGGCGCGAGCTGCGCGACCTGCTCGACGAGCAATCGCGCGTCGTCGACTCGGCCCCGGACAAGGTGGCCTTCCTGCATCGCAGCGCCGTTTTGAGCGACGAGAAATTGGCCGAACCCGTCGCCGCC
>JADGRD010000067.1 GCA_017881285.1 Pseudomonadota bacterium
GCGTTCCTCCGCCACCCGTGAGCGAGCCGCCCGCGCCGGAGCCCAGGGAGCCACCCGCCCCGTTACTGGTTCCCGAGGAGCCGCTACACGCGAATCCAAGAACTCCCACCGCGACGAACAGGCAGCTTCGCGCCCGGTTCGAATTCCAATGTGCGTTTGTCTTCATGTGGTTCCCCTGTGAGCGACCTGGCCACCAACCGATCCCGAAGCGCGCCAGCCTGACCGGGCCAACCGGCGGACGCGTGTGCCTGCTTGGATAGTCGTTCGGGCCAAAAGGGTTCAAGCTCGCGTGCCTTCACATGCTGGCGGGCACCCCCTCCGGGCCCGCCGGCGCCCGCCGGAGCTTGTTCCCGAGTTCCTCGACTTGCACGAGCACCCTTGCTTGCACATGGTCGGCAGCCGGACCATGGTCAGGCATCGCGATGAGAACCTTGCCAGGCGCCGATCCTCTGCCCGCCGAGCTGGAGACGCGCTTGCGCTCGGTCCTGGCGACGCGCCGCGGACAGAGGCCACGCAGTCGCCATCTTGAAGCAAGCGGCGCCCCGCGTTTCACCAACCGCCTCGCGCTGGAAGCCAGCCCCTATCTTCTCCAGCACGCCCACAATCCCGTAAACTGGCATCCCTGGGGGGATGAGGCTTTTGCCGAGGCACGCCGACTGGATCGCCCGGTCTTCCTTTCGATTGGGTACTCGACCTGCCATTGGTGTCACGTCATGGAGGAGGAGTCCTTCGAGGACGAAGCCATTGCGGCCGTGCTCAACGCGCACTACGTCCCCATCAAGGTCGACCGCGAGGAACGTCCGGACGTGGACGCCGTGTACATGCGTGTGGCGCAACGCTTGACCGGATCCGGTGGTTGGCCGCTTTCCGTTTGGCTGACGGCGGATCGAGAGCCCTTCTTCGCCGGCACCTATTTTCCACCGTACGCCGGCCTGCGCGGCGCCGAGGTTGGCTTCATCGATCTCTTGACCGAGCTGGCGCACCTCTACCGGGAGGACGGCGCCCGCGTGCACGAGGCCGCGCGCTCGCTCGCTGGGGCCGTGCGGGCGGGCACGGAAGCCGTGTTGCCTGTCGCTCGCTCCGCTGAATCGACGCCGGACGTGGATCTCGTCGCCGCGGCCGTGGATGAGTGCCGGCGTGGTTTCGACGAACGCCACGGCGGCTTGCTGCGGCGCCAGAAGTTCCCGTCCCATGTGCCGGTTCGACTGCTGCTCCGGCACCACCAACGCACGGGCGATGCGCAGGCTCTGCACATGGCCGTGCGGACCCTGGCGGCGATGGCCGCGGGAGGGATCTACGATCACCTCGCCGGCGGTTTTCACCGCTACGCGACCGATCCCCAATGGCTGGTTCCGCACTTCGAGAAGATGCTCTATGACAACGCCTTGCTCATCGTGGCTTACACGGAGGCCTGGCAGGTGACAAAGCGGGAGGACTTCGCGCGCGTGGTTCGCGAAACCTGCGACGAGCTGCTCGCGACCGTCGCCGCGCCAGAGGGTGGCTTCTATTCGGCGACCGACGCGGATTCGGAGGGGGAAGAAGGAAAGTACTTCGTCTGGAGCGAGGCGGAGATCCGCACCGTCTTGGGCGCGGGCGAGGAAGCCGAGCTCTTCCTCCGCCACTATGGCGTCACCGCGGGTGGCAACCACGAGTTGGGCAACGTGCTTGCCCAAGTGGAAGCAAACGAAGAGGTCACGCGGCGCCTCGCGCCCGCACGCAGCAAGCTGGCGAAGGCCCGTAGCCAGCGCATTCCGCCCCTGCGCGACGAAAAGATCCTCGCGGCGTGGAACGGGTTGGCGTTGAGCGCGTTCGCGGTGGCGGGCCGGGTCTTTGTCGAGCCGAGATACCTCGACGCGGCGGCCGGCGCGGCGGACTTCATCCTGGGCCTGATGCGCGATCCCGCCAGCGGCCAACTTGCCCGCAGCTATTGCGCGGGCCACTTGGGCGCGCCGGGTTTCCTCGACGACTACGCCTGCGTCGCCGCCGGTTTTCTCGATCTGTTCGAGAGCACCAACGAGGCGCGCTGGTTCCATGAAGCGTGCCGTTTTTGCGACCAAGTCGAGGCCCGCTTCGCCGACGCCCGCGCCGGCGGTTGGTTCATGGTAGGCGACGAGCATGAACGGTTGCTGGCCCGCGAGCGCCCGATGTTCGACGGCGCGGAGCCCGCGGGCAGCTCGATTGCGCTGATGAATGCGGCCCGGCTGGCGGCCTACACCGACGACGAACGCTGGCGCAAGGTGACGGAGCGTGCGCTGGCCTTCTCCCGGCCGATGCTGGAAGCCAACCCCATGGCCATGGCCGAGGCCCTGCTCGCCGTGGATTTCTTGGCGGGTCCGCTGCGCGAGATAGTCATTGCCTGTTCGGCCAACGACCCCGGCTCTCTGCAACCGTTCCAGCAAGGGCTACGCGACACCTTCTGTCCTCGCAAGGTGCTCTTCGTCGGCGAGCCAGGGTCGCCGGAGTGGCGGAGGCTCGCGGAGTCCATCCCCCTGCTCCGGGATAAGGTCGCGCGCGACGGCCGAGTCACGGCCTACGTTTGCACCCAGGGCCATTGTGAATTGCCAACCGCCGATCCCCAGCAATTTCTACGTCAGATTGTCGGCTAGCCTTAGGCCTTCGCACTTTCGGAGGGTGATCGGGGTACACTGGGGCGTGCGCGTGGATCGGCCTGGTTTCCTGCCCTGCCTTGGCGCCGTGCTCTCGCTCGCGTGCGGGCGCACGGCTTTGAACCCGCAGTCGGTTGCAGATGCCACGACGGATGGGCCGCGGGATCGGATGTCCGTGGCGGGCATCTCCGATGGTGCAACCTATGCCCCCGACCTTGCTGGGGCGGACTCCGATGGCCGTCGGACCTGTGGCACCGTGTCGATCGGCTCCGGCCCCCCTCTGATCGTGGAATTCGTGGTCGACACCAGTCTCTCGTCGCAGGAAATCGTCCCGGAAACCGGCCAGACCCGCTGGGAGATGACCCGGGACGCTCTCAACAAGGTGTTTTCCGAGCTTGGCCTCGGTTCCTCGCCGTCCATCGGATTGACGTTTTTCCCGAACCGAGGCGACTGCGCGGTTGCACCCATCGCCGTACCGGCGGCGCCATTTTCCGAGCGATTGCGCTCCCAGTTGCTTACCGCGCTGGACGGCGTCAATGCCCCGGCAGGTGCTCGGCCAACCACCGCCGCCTTCGCCCTGGCTCTGACGGACTCGCAGCCGAGGCTGCTGCCCAATGGGTTCACCCTCTCGGGAGTGTATGCGGTGGTATTACTCACGGCGGGGGTTCCCGACGCATCGCCCGCCTGCGGCGACCAGGAGGATCCGATTTCGGCCCTCGAGAACCAAGTTCGGGCAGCCCAGACCGAGGGAGTGCCGACCTGTGTCTTCTCGCTGCCCGGTACGGGCGCGGCGCGAGACTTGCTGGTCGATGTCGCCAAGATTGGCGCGCCCGGGAGCGACTACCCCGATGCGGAACCTCCGTGGTACTGCTTCTGGGATTCTGACCAGGGTGCGAATTCGACAGAGGAGCTGGAGGCCGGACTGCGGTGCATTCTCGCGGGCTATAGCCCGACGGAGAATGAGTGCATCGGCTACGCCAGGGACTTTCCCCGGAGCTGCTTTCTCCAGCTTGGCATCAACTTTCAAGGGGCGGACCCCGCCGATGCCACCGCCGAGGTCACGGTCGGGGTGGAGATGCCGCGCAACATGCCGCGGGCCGATTGTTCGCTGGCCGGGGCGAATGGTTGGGATCTTACGCCCGACATGCACTCGGTGACCTTCTGCGGGCAGTCCTGCGACGACTACCTGGCCTCGCTCAATTTCACCATCACCTTCGGGTGCAAAGACGACTAGGCGGTGTCCCGAATAGGCGGGCAGACAAAGGCGAGATTCGGGAGAGCAGCTCCCGTGCTCGGCGAGCGGACGGCTGCAACGGGGGAACGAAGTGCCCCGCCCGCCGTAGGTTGAAATGGAAACCCTGGGAGGGTTTCCAAACCTTCCCGCGCTCTGGCTCCGCCGGGCGAAGCCCGGCTACGCCTACGCGTGCCTTCGGGCGCGCGAAGCGCGCCCATGTCGCTCTCGGTCGTCGCTTGGCATCCTCGCTACGCTCGGAGCAGCTCCTCACGCCGACGGTCGGGACACTTCGTTTCCCCTGCGCGCCGTCCGATCCATGCAGGGGCCGGCTCCCGTCGGATCTGTGTTTCCGGTGCCACATGGGTGACCGGAACCTAGTTCGATGATGCAAGCTCGGCGCGCGGGGCGACCGGGAGCGCTTCCGAGGCAGGGTCTGCCCGTGTAGAGTCGCGCACCGAGCGTCCGCGCTCGGTTGCCAGCGAATCGGGACCGGGGCCAGCGACCAGCAAAACGCGTGGGGGGCGGCGGGCTTTGCCCGACGAGCCCCGTCGCGGGAGGGCATGGGAACCCTCCCAGGGTTCCCATCAGAACGCTGGTCGCGTAAGGCCCCAGAAGCCGAGCGTGCCATGGCCGCGTCCGCGCGGCCGTTGGCATGCGGCCGCCTCACGCGTGGGGCTTGGCGGGCTTTGCCCGACAAGCTCCTGCGCGGGAGGTTTGGAACCCCTTTGGGGTTCCATCACAAACGATCCGCTCCCGGGTAAGCCCCCAGCGAAGCCGAGCGCCGCTCTCCCGTATTCTTCCCGTTTAAATAGGGACAGCCCCTAGGCCCGAAAGGCTGCGGCGATGCGCTGGCCGGCCAGCGCCCGGTCGGGCGCCTCGTCGACCGCCGCGATGACGGCGGCGGCGCACGCCCCGGCGGCCGCGACCGCGGCGGCGGTTTCGAGGGTGATCCCCCCGATGGCCACGATGGGCAAGTGCACGGTTGCGGCGACCGCGCGCAGGGCCCCGAGGCCAGATGCGGGACTGGCGTCGAGCTTGGTTCGGGTGGGAAAGATCGGCCCGAAGCCGATGTAGTCGGCTCCGCCCGCCTCGGCGACTCGCGCCTCCGCGAGGTCGTGGGTCGAGATGCCGATGGCAAGCCGCCCGGCCCGCACCCGCCGGGCTTCGGCAAGCGTCAGGTCGCCCTGTCCGAGGTGGACGGCGTCGGCCCCCACGACAAGCGCCACGTCCAGGCGATCGTTGACACACAATGGAATGCCCGCGCGGTCACAGAGCGAGCGCAAGCCGTGTCCGAGCAGGCAGAGCTGCGCGGGGCCCAAAGACTTGCCGCGGAGCTGGAGGCAACAGGGCCCGGCCGCGAGCAATTCGCCGGCGTGCGCGAGCGCGGCGGGAAGATCCAGCGAAGTTCCCTTCACGTCGAGAATTGCGTAGTAGCCTTGCAGAGCCAGCGGCATGGCCAGCCCCAGTTCTTGCACGAGTGGGGTCCGACGTCGATGCCGCGACCTTGCCATGTCGACACCTTTCAAACTCGTCACCGACCTGCGGCCCGCCGGCGACCAGCCGCGCGCCATCGAGGAGCTCGTTTCTGGGATCACGCGCGGGGATCCGGCGCAGGTCCTGCTCGGCATCACGGGCAGCGGTCAGACCTTCACCATGGCGCACGCCATCGCGCGCGTGCAGCGGCCGACGCTGGTCATGGCGCACAACAAGACCCTCGCGCACCAGCTCTTCGCCGAGTTCAAGGGCCTCTTCCCCGACAACGCGGTCCACTTCTTCGTCAGCTACTACGACTACTACCAGCCCGAGGCCTACGTTCCGTCGACCGACACCTTCATCGAGAAGGACTCGCTCATCAACGAGGAGATCGATCGCATGCGCCACGCGGCGACCTACGCGCTCCTCACCCGGCGCGACACCATCATTGTCGCGTCGGTGTCGTGCATCTACGGCATCGGCGCCGCCGAGGCGTATCTCGGTATGAAGATCGATCTGGCGACGGGAGTGGAGGTCCGGCGCGACGCCGTGCTGCGCCGGCTGGTCGAGATCCAATACGAGCGCAACGACGTGGATTTCTCGCGCGGCACGTTCCGCGTGCGCGGCGACGTCGTCGAGATCTTCCCGGCCTACGAGCGCGAGAAGGCCCTGCGCCTCGAGTGGTGGGGCGACGAGATCGAGACCATCTCCGAGGTCGATCCCCTGCGCGGCAAGGTGCTGCGCCGGCTCGACGAGGTCTCGATCTTCCCTGGCTCGCACTACGTGACCCCGGCCGACGAGCTGGTGCGCGCCATGACCTCCATCAAGGAGGAGCTGCGCGAACGCTTGGTCGAGCTGCACGACGCCAATCGCTTGGTCGAGGAACAGCGCCTCTCGCAGCGAACCCTCTACGACCTCGAGATGCTCGAACAGATGGGCCGCTGCAAGGGCATCGAGAACTACTCGCGGCACCTGTCCGGACGCCAGGCGGGCGAGCCGCCGCCGACCTTGATGGACTATTTTCCCGCTGACTTTCTCGTGCTCGTCGACGAGTCCCACCAGAGCATCCCGCAGATCGCGGCCATGCACAAAGGCGATCGTTCGCGCAAGGACACCCTGGTCGACTACGGCTTCCGGCTGCCCTCGGCGCTCGACAACCGGCCCCTGCGCTTCGAGGAGTGGGAGGCGCGCGCCAGGCAGATGGTCTGCGTCTCGGCCACGCCCGGCGACTATGAGATCGAGCGCGCCGGCGGCGTGGTGGTCGAGCAGATCATCCGGCCCACCGGGCTTCTCGATCCGGAAATCGAAGTGCGCCCGGTGGGAAGCCAGGTCGACGACCTGCTGGCGGAGATCCGCGAGCGCGTCAAGCTCGGCGACCGCGTGCTGGTCACGACGCTGACCAAGCGGCTGGCCGAGGACCTCACCGAGTACTACGGCGAGCTCGGCGTGCGCGTGCGCTACCTGCACTCCGATATCGAAACCTTGGAGCGTATCGAGATCTTGCGCGACCTGCGCCTGGGCGAATTCGACGTGCTCGTCGGGATCAACCTCTTGCGCGAGGGGCTCGATCTGCCCGAGGTCTCCCTGGTCGCGATCCTCGATGCCGACAAGGAAGGCTTTCTGCGCGCGGCGCGCTCGCTCATCCAGACCATCGGCCGAGCCGCCCGCAACGTGCGCGGCAAGGTCATCATGTACGCGGATCGCGAAACCGAGTCGATGAAGAAGGCCATCGGCGAGACCCGCCGGCGGCGGAGTTTGCAGGAAGCCTACAACCGCGAGCACGGCATCACGCCCAAGACCATCGAGAAGGCAATCCTCGAACTGGCAGGAACGGCCCAAGATGACCGCTGGCAGCCGCACAAGGCGATCCTGCCCAAGAAGGGCAAGCGTCAGGTGGCGCCCGACGAGCTGCCCGCGCTCATCACCTCGCTCAAGCAGGAGATGTTCGACCTCGCCGAGAAGCTGGAGTTCGAGAGAGCCGCCGCGCTTCGCGATCGCATCCAACAGCTCGAGGAGCTGCAAATCGACCTCGGCTAGAAGGCCTCGGCCGCGTGGGGAGCCTGCCAGCTTTGCTGGCAGCGCACCATCGCGGGAGGGTTTGGGAACCCTTTCAGGGTTCCCATGTCAATCGGTACGCGAGACGCCAGATCTTGATGCCGAGCTCTTCGCAGTGGCGCTCGCGCCGCGAGCGGGCGCGAAAACGGCTTTCACGCAGGAAGCTCCACGGCTCGCCCAGGCTTGAGAAACCTCCAGACTGCTCGAGAGCCGCCGTGGCGTCGAGCGCGATGTCGAAGATGTCGGTGGCCACATGAATCTCCCCGGCGGGAACCAGCAAGGGCACGAGCTGGTCGATGAGCTCTTCGCTCACCACGCGGCGCTTGCGCTGCCGCTGCTTGAACCACGGATCGGGAAAATTGACGAAAAAGCGCGCCACGCTTTGGGGTGGAAACAGCCTGGGCAGATCCACGGAGATATTGGCGAAGACGCTCTTTACCTGGTGCAAGCCGGCCATTGCGCAGCGCCGGTTCGACTGGTCCACCAGCTCGCGCCGGATCTCGATGCCGACGTAGCTGCGGCCCGGATCCTCGGCTGCGCGCTCGATCAAGAACTGCGCCTCCGCCGAGCCTAGCTCGACCTCGATGGGCCGGCCGGCGGCAAGCTCGAGCGGTTCGAGCGGTATCTCGAGAAAATCCGAGCGCAGCGGGTTGACGTGCTGGCGAATGCGCATGCGCTCTGGTCAACGATGGGTGGTCAGCCCCGCGAACTACGCCTTGGCCGGCAGGCTGCGCGGGGGGTGCCGGTACATGCGGTTGACGTAGAGCTGCTGCAGGATGCCGATGAGGTAGCTCGTGAGGGTGTAGATGGATAGCCCGGCCGGCAGGAAGAGCGAGAAGCCGGTAAACATCACCGGCATCATCACCGCCATCATCTTCTGCTGCTGCGGATCGGTGCCCGCCGGCGACATGCGCATCTGCACGAACATTACCGAGCCCATGAGCAGCGGCGCCAGGTAGTAGGGATCCTTCGCCGACAGGTCGGTGATGTACCAGAAGAAGGACGAGTGGTAGAGCTCGACCGCGTAGTTGAGGGTCGAGAAGAGGGCGATCCAAATGGGCATCTGGATGAGGCTCGGCAAGCAGCCGCCCAGGGGATTCACGCCGTGGGCCTTGTAGAGATTCATGGTCTCGACGCCGAGCTTCTGCTTGTCGTTCTCGTACTTCTTGCGCAGGGCCGCGATCTTGTCGGAGAGGCCCTGCATCTTCTTCGCCGACACCAGCGTCCGGTGCGTGGGATAGAAGGTGACCAGGCGAACCACGATGGTGAGCAGGATGATGGCGACGCCCCAGTTGCCGGTGAGGCGGTAGAACTGCTTGAGCAGCGCCAGCATGGGCCGCGAGAGCACGGCGAAAGTCACATCCACCGCGTCGGCCAGCTTGGCGTCCTCGCCGCCGGGCCGGATGGCCTCGAGCTCGTTCGTATGCTTGGGGCCGGCGAAGACGATGAAGGGGTACTCCGTCTTCTCGCCCGGCGCCAGGGTGCGCGTGGCGAAGGAGAGCGCGACCTCGGCCCGGCTGCCGTCGAGCGACTGCTGCTTGCAGCCGCGATCCCGCGGCGGGTTCTCGGGAAAGGGGACCGCGGCAATGGTGAAGTACTTGTCGCCGGCGGCGGCCCAGCGCACCCCGCCGACGTAGTTCTGCGGCTCCTTGACCAAGGCCTCCACCGTCGAACGCCGCGCTTTGTCGCCCACGTAGCACACCATCTCGGCAAGGTTCGCCGAGGCGTAGCTCCAGAAGCCGCCGCTCTGCTTCTCCGGATCCTGCGCGCCGTAGAGGTGGACGATGAGGCCATGATCGAGCGGCCGGCCCGTCTTGTTCTGAATCGCCATGGACAGGGTCAGGCGGAAGCGCTGCGGCTCCAGCGTGAAGCGTTTTTCGACCACGACCTCGTCGGTTTCGGCACGAAACACCACCGCATTGCCGGCGGATTGCGCGACCGCCCAGGGCACGGCGTCGTTCCAGGCAAAGTCGGCCTTCGCGAAGGTCGTGCGGAGAGGCGCGGTGTCCTCCGTCGAGGTCGAAACGATCTGCATGCCCGAATCGGGCCGCGCCCGATCGAGCAGGAACTGGCGATCCTTGAGTTTGAGCTGGCGCAGGGAGGCGCCCCAGGAGGAGAACACGAACTTGGCCTCCGGCGATTCGAGCGTGACCCTTGTCTCGGCGGGTCGCGCCGCGGGAAGGGCGGCCGGCGGCGGTGCGCCGGGGGCAGCGGGCGCGGCCGCGGCGGAGGGCGTTCCCACCGAACCCGCGTCGTAGGCCGGCTTCGCCGGCTCGGCGACCGGGGCGGGTGCGGGCGGCTGGACAGCCGGTGCCGGCGGGAAGATCTTCCACCACAGAATCAGGATGCCAATCGAGATCGCCACCGCGATGAGCAGGCGCTTGTCCATCGTTTCTCCTACGTCGATCCTTCGCGCGAAACCGGCGGCGCGGGGCAAGGCACGGGATCCAGGCCTCCGCGTGCGAAGGGATGGCAGCGCAGGACCCTGCGCAGGGCAAGGTAGCTGCCCTTGCAGGCGCCGAAGCGCAAGATGGCCTCCTCGGCGTAGGCCGAGCAGGTGGGCTCGAATCGGCAGGCGGGACCGATGGCCGGCGAAATCGCGAGCCGATAGCCACGCAGCAAGCCGAGAAGGGGCGCCCGGCCCAGACGTTCGAACCATGTTGACCTGGTGGTCATGGTTCCTC
This sequence comes from Pseudomonadota bacterium, assembly GCA_017881285.1. Lineage (GTDB taxonomy): Bacteria > Myxococcota_A > Polyangia > Fen-1088 > Fen-1088 > Fen-1118. The sequence goes on from JADGRD010000067.1 coordinate 10,053, forward strand.
GATTGACAGAAGGAGCTGGCGTAGCTCGGTGTCTATCACGCGGTAGCTGCTGGCGGCGGCGCTCGGCTTCGCGATGACCACGAGGTCGGCCGGGCGGGTCTTCGGAAAGGGTAGTTTCCGGTAGCTCTCGCGCACCCAGCGCTTGACTCGATTCCGCAGCACGGCTCCGCCAACTTTCTTGCTCACGGTGATGCCTAGGCGCGCGCCCTTCGGCCTGGCTTCGCCGGTGCGGGCCATGGCATACACCACCAAGTGGCGTCCGGAGCAGCGGCGCCCGCGCGCCTGCGCCCGGAGGAATTCCGACCTCTTGCGCAGGCGCTCGTTGCGGCCCAGCCCTTGATGCAGGCCTCGGTCGGTCACCGGCCCCTATTTCTTGGGAACGCTGACGGTGAGCTTCTTGCGCCCCTTGCGGCGGCGGCGCTTGATCACCTCGCGACCTGCAGGGGTGCTCATTCGCTTGCGGAAACCGTGCGTACGCTTCCGGCTTCTTCGGTGGGGCTGATACGTCCTCTTCACTTCATCCTCCGGTCTTCTGAGGAAGAACCCTCGGAGGGTTCTTCCCATCTCTCGCGCTGAGGTCCGTCAGGCGAAGCCTGCCGGCTCTCACGCGCCTCCCCGGTATGGGCAGGGAGAACTAGCATTCAAGATAGGTGCTGTCAACGACCGGCGGCTGTCGGATGCGTCTTCGCACCGATGGAAACGCCGGCCATCGCGTGGCGCTCTCGGATTGCAAGATTGGGTTGACGATGTTTTTCTCGATGTCTCCGTCGAGAAGACGGGGTCG
>JADGRD010000625.1 GCA_017881285.1 Pseudomonadota bacterium
CCTGGGCCCCCGTCGCGCGGAGGTATTGGGGAAGGACACAAAAACCAGGGCGATTTCGTCGCCGGCCACGCTGCCGATGTTCTGGACAGTAACCGTCACGGGAAGTATCGAACCTTCGCTCAAAGTGCCGCATCCAAGCTGTAGGTCTTTGTACGCGAATTTCGTGTAGCTCAGCCCATATCCGTACTTGAACAGCGGGGTGATTTGGCTATTTTCGAAGTAGCGATAGCCCAAGTAGTAATCAGCCTGCGTGGTGCCGTTCGCGCCCGAGAACTGAGGGTATTGGGTGAGGTCAGCGCCCCAGGTAAACGGCAGCTTGCCGCTGAAGTTGGCCTGGCCAAACAACAGCTTGCCCATGGCTTCGCCACCGACCATGCCCGGATACCAGGCCATGACCACCGCGGGAACGTCGTTCAGCCAGGGGGAAATGTCGATCACGCTGCCGCCTTCTAGCATGACCACCATGGGCTTCTTGAGGGCGGCCACGGACTTGATCAGGTCATTCTGAACGGTCTGCTTGCCGGGAAGCTGTTTCGCGTCCAGCGCAAAACTCTGGCGATCGCCCGCCAGGGTGTAAATCTCGCCCTCGTCCTGCGGGGTGAGACCTGCGACCACGATGAAGAAGTCGACGTCCGGTCCGCCGCCAATATCACTGAGGCTGGCACCGTGCACCACTGCGTCTTCGCTGAGGCCCATCTGCTTCGCAATCTTCTTGATGCCATCGTAGGGGCCGATGCCCTTCACCGGATCGTGGAAGACGCGGCTGGAGCCCTTGTCGCCGGTGTGTACGCTGGTTGCGAAGTTGATGGTGCCGCCGGTGGACCCACCACCGTCGTTGGCCACGTAGTCGACGATGGCGCCCAAGACTGCCACCTTCTTCACGGATGAGTTGATGGGAAGCGTGCTGTTGTCATTCTTGAGCAGAACCATGCTTTCCAGAGCGGCTCTCCGCGCTAGATTGATGTGGACCTGGTCGCAGCCGCCGATCCTGCCATTCTTGTAGGTTGTAATGGGCGAGCCGAGCCCAACTTTGTTCCCGAGCAAGGTGGAGTTGAAGCGGAACTTCTGTTCCAGGACGCGCTTCGCGCCCACCTCGAGGTCTGCCCTGGTCAGGCCGGCATTGGAATTGACGATGTTTTCGAGCTGGCCAAAGTTGAATGACCAGGGCAGCTCGACGTCCAACCCGGCTTGCACGGCCTGAATGGCGGTTGACCTGCGGGTGGCCGGGTCGGCTTTGGTGGGATCGTCGTTCGGCATGGCCCACCAGTCGCTGAGGATGAAACCCTTGAAGCCAAAGTCAGTGCGCAAGACATCGGTGAGAATGTGCCCGTTCTGCGTGGACTTGATTCCGTTCACCTTGTTGTAGGAAGCCATGACGGAGGCCACGCCACCGTCCTGAATCACCATGCGGAAGTGACGGGCGTAGATCTCTCTGAGGGTCTGTTCGTCCAGGGTCGAGTTGTTGTTGGGTCGGTCGTTTTCGATGTTGTAGGCCATGTAGTGTTTGGCATTGGCGGCAATGTGTTTTTGAATACCAACCGTCATGGCCGTGGCCAGGCGGCCGATATGGTAGGAGTCCTCGCCGTAGGTTTCCTGCGTACGGCCCCACAGTGGGTGACGGAGTATGTTCATGCACGGGGCGAGCAGTAGACTCTGCCCGGCTGCCTGCAGCTCGTCGCCGATCGCCTCGCCGACGGCGTACTCGAGGTCGAGGTCGAAGGCCGCGCCGCGAGCCATGCTGACCGGGAAAGCCGTCGAGAAGCCGACCTGGGCTCCGTCGATCTTTTCCCCGGAATTCGGCTTGGCGCCTTCCATGTCTTCGCCAAGGTTCATTCCGCGCGAGGCATCGCGGTAGCGAAAGCCGCGAATCGTGCCCGTGTCGTCGCTGCGTTGAATATCGTGGGTCTGGATCGATAGTCCCACGCCGTACGGCCTCCCACGCATCTGCGTCGCCACATCCCATAGGGACATTTTGGAAATGGTCGATTCCACATTCTGGAGATCGTCTTTGTTCTGTACGTAGCCCGGAGCGTACTTGAACTCGACTTTGGGATCGCCGGGGCCGCCAGTGCACAACGCCACGGGAGTGAACTCGCTGTTGATGGCACTGCCACCATCGACGCCGTTCGGGACGCGGGGATAGCCGTCATCGTCGGAGTTGCAGGTAAGTGGTGCGCCGGAGTCGGGCTGCGGTTTGGGCGTTGGCGCGGGCAGGGTGCAAGCCGGGCCGATCAGTAAACCGACGGCAAACAAGAGCAAAGGCTTGAGCGACTTCGGGTTCGGCATGGAAACTCTCTCCTCGTTGTCTCGAATGAATGGTTGTCTCGAACGAAGGTCGGCTAGAACTTCACACCACCGCCCAAGGCCACGCGAATGTACTTCGACTTGCTGTCGCCCAAGGGTTGCTTCTGGTAGCCGATCTGATAGCCCACCCCAAGATTGGCGAAGAATCTGTCCGTGATGTCCATGACGCCACCGGCGCCAAATGCCATGACCAGTCCCTTGCTGGTCTCGCCGTCATCGGGCTTTATCAGCGAGTATCCCGGCAGAAACTCGGCATAGACCGCGATCTTGTCCGCAAGCGGGAATACGTATGCCACACGCACCATCAGGTCGAATTGCTTCGCCGAGCTCGGGAACTCCTTGCCCTGCACGTTGAGGATCGCCTGCGGTGCGACACCCACGATCAGACCACGTAGGACCTCGTAGCCTGCCGACAGGCCAACGCCATACGCAAAGGCGGCATCGGTCACCGGGTGCACGTCGTCAAGCGCATTCGTGTACTTGCCCAGTGCCATCGGCAAGAACGAGAGACCAACCTGAAAATTCCTGTGGGGTACTCCGGCCGGCGCGGCCACGGGAGCGGCAGCGGCGGCCGCGTCACCGGCGGCCGGAGCAGACTCGGCAGCCGCGTGAGTGGGCGTGGTTGTGGCGGCCTTGTCGCCGGCAGGCGGAGCAGCCGTGGGAGCGGCCTCTTGGGCGCGGGCCGGGGCAGCCAGCGCGAACAGGGTCAGACCAACGAATGTGGTTACTTTGCGCATCTTTCTTCTTTCGTACGTTTGGGTAGGTTCCGTCAAGGGCGGCGATTGTATCCGATGGATTACCGCGAGGTGAGAAAAATGATGACGCTGGTGGCTCGCGGATCCTGCCGTCGGGAAGGAGGACATTCTGCCTCTCTCGCGCGCCCCGTCAAGAGCACAAGATTCCAGTCGGGCGGAACCAGGTCCAAGGCGCTACGAGGTCTCGGTCGTGGATATTACTGCTCCGCGGCATCAACTGTCCGTGTCCCGTCAACAGGACAAGAGTCCGG
>JADGRD010000626.1 GCA_017881285.1 Pseudomonadota bacterium
CGGTCGCACTCTCAAGGTGAACGGTACCACCGAAACCTGCGGCGCCATGCCCCTTCCCGCCAAGGTCAACGGTTACTATTACTTTGCCGCAAGCGGGGGCACCGGCGCTGTCGAGTACGCCAGCATCATGTGGTACTAGGCGAAATAGTCGCGCCACGACTATCCCGCGGGGTAGGTGTGGGTGCGCAGGCTCATGCCGCCTCCGGCTCCAATTCGGAATCTTGGGCCGAGAATCCACGCGAAAAGTTCGAGATCCGGGTTGAATTGACCGTCGCGCGGGACTACTCTGCCCTCGTCCGTGCCCAGGCATTCGTGACAGAAAAGACAGCCTAGATCGTCGCGGACATCTTCCAGGAGTTTGCACCATGAGCACGTTCATCGAGCAGATCCACGAGAAGGCGAAGCTAAGCCCCAAGAGAGTGGTTCTCCAAGAGGGCGAGGACGTCCGGGTGATCGAGGCCGCGGGTCGGGCGACCAAGCTGGGCATCGCCGAGGTGACCATCTTGGGCGATCCCGCCAAGATCAAGGCGACGGCGGCGTCGGCATCGCTCTCGCTCGACAAGGTGAACGTGGTCGACATGACCGCGGCGCCCAACCTGCAGGACTACGCGGCCACCTATTTCGAGCTGCGCAAAGCCAAGGGCATGACCGAGCCGGAGGCGCTCAAGGTCATGAAGGACCCGCTGTTCTACGGCGCCATGATGGTGCGCAAGGGTTTGGTCGAAAGCTTCGTGGGCGGCGCCACCTATACCACCGCCGACGTTTGTCGCGCCGGTATCCAGATCATCGGAATGCAGCCGGGGCTCAAGACGCTGTCGAGCTTCTTCGCCATGATTTCGCCGGACAAGTCCTTCGGCAAGGACGGCATCCTCTTCTTCGCCGACTGCGCGGTGGTCATCGATCCCAACCCCGAGCAGCTCGCCGACATCGCCATCGCGACGGCTGACAGCTACGCCAGCCTGATGGGCGAAGCCCCGCGCGTGGCCATGCTCTCGTTCTCTACCAAGGGCAGCGCCAAGCACGATCACATCGACAAGGTCACCCGAGCCCTGGCACTGGCGAAAGAGCGCCGCCCCACCTTGTGCATCGACGGCGAATTGCAGGGCGACGCCGCCCTCATCCCGGCCATCGGCGAGAAGAAAGCCAAGGGCTCCCCGGTGGCGGGTAAGGCCACGGTGCTCATCTTCCCGGATCTCGACGCCGGCAACATCGGCTACAAGCTCACCGAGCGGCTCGGCAAGGCCGAGGCCATCGGCCCCATCCTGCAGGGCATGGCCAAGCCCTCGTCGGATCTGTCACGCGGCTGCAAGGCGGCCGACATTCTCAACGTCATCGCCATCAACGTGGTTCGTCTGCAAGGCGCCCAGAAGTAGTTGTAGGAGGCGCGAACCATGCGGATTTTGGTGGTGAATTGCGGTAGCTCGTCGCTCAAGTTCAAGCTCTACGATCTGACGGCGGCCGAGATGCCGACCTTGCTCGCCGAGGGCTTGGTCGAGGAGATTGGGCGCGATAAATCCAAGTTCACCTACAAGAGCCACAAGTCGCCGAACAAGCTGGTGCTGGAGGTCGTGGCCAAGGATCACACGCAGGCGGTGTCCGCGATGAAGGACGCGCTCCTCCACCCGGAGCACGGCCTCTTCAAGAACAAGATCGAGGTCGACGCCGTCGGGCATCGCGTGGTTCATGGCGGCGAGAAGTTCTCCAATTCCGCGCTCGTCACCCCCGGCGTACGCGCCGCCATCGAGGCGTGCATCGCCATCGCGCCTCTGCACAACCCGCCCAACCTGGCTGGCATCACCGCCTGCGAGACCATCTTCCCGGGGCTGCCGCAGGTGGCGGTGTTCGATACCGCTTTCCACCAGACCATGCCGCCCCATGTGTTTCTCTACGGCCTGCCCTACGAGCAGTACGAAAAGTTCCACATCCGCAAGTACGGTTTCCACGGGACGTCGCACGAATACGTCGCCCGCCGCTGCGCGGAGCTGATGAAGAAGGACTTCGACAAGATCCGCATCATCACCTGCCACATGGGCAACGGCTCCAGCATCACCGCGGTGAAGAACGGAAAATCCTTCGACACCTCGATGGGGCTCACCCCGCTCGAAGGCGTGGTGATGGGCACGCGCACCGGCGACATGGATCCCGCCGTCGTGCTCTACATCATGGACCGGCAGAAGCTGTCGCCGCAGGAGATGAACACGCTGCTCAACAGCAAGAGCGGCGTCAAAGGCATCTCGGGTATCAGCAATGACATGCGGCAGATCCTGGAGAAGGCCGAGGAAGGCAATAACCGCGCCCAGCTCGCGCTGGACATCTTCGTGTACCGCATCGTGAAGCACATTGGCGCCTACGTGGCGGCCATGGGCGGCGTCGACGCCATCGTGTTCACCGGCGGCATCGGTGAGAACGCGACCACCATCCGGGCCAAGATCCTCGAACCGCTCGCCTTCCTGGGGGCCGAGATCGACCAGGTTCGCAATGCCTCGGACGCAAAGGAGAAGCTCGTTACGCGTGACGGCTCGCGGATCGCGGTCTGGGTCGTGCCGACCAACGAAGAGCTGTCGATCGCCCAGAAGACGAAAGCCATCATCGAGAGCCAAGTCAACGCTGGCTAATCCGCGGTCCTCGTCGTAAATGTAAGCCGCCATGACCGAGCAAGACCTTGAACAATCCCTGGTACTGATCAAGCCCGACGCCCTCAAGAACTCGCTCACCGGCTACGTGCTGTCGCAGCTTTCCGAGTTCCATACCGGGTTGCGCTTCGCCGGCCTCAAGGTCGTTCACGTCAGCACCATGTTGGCCAGCGAGCACTATGCCGAGCACCGCGGGAAGTTCTTCTTTCCGTCGCTCATCGACTACATCCAGGGCCGGCTGCACTACGCGAAGGAACCGTGGAAGCGCCGGGTGATCGCCATCCTCTACCAGGGCCCCAAGGCGGTGGCCCGGCTGCGCGAGCTGTGCGGCCCCACCAATCCGCACAAGGCGCGCGATGAGCGGCCGGGCTGTATTCGCTCGCTGGGGACGGTAGAGACCCTCAAAGACAAGGACGGCAAGGTGCTGGGCGAGCGCATGGACAACCTCATCCACGCGTCGGCCAACGCGGCGGACGCCGAGCGCGAGGTCAAGCTGTGGTTCCGGCCCAGCGACATCCCGCCGGCGATGCACCCGTACCCCACGGAAATCAGCAAGTCGCACTACTACTTCAAGGACGGCAAGCTCTACGATACCTTCGACACGGGCCGCGTCTGCGTTCTGGCCCCCGGCGATCTGGCTTGGCAGTCCGTCCATGACGGGCTCCTT
>JADGRD010000627.1 GCA_017881285.1 Pseudomonadota bacterium
AGAAACCATGGACCTTGGTGGCGTCATGGCAGCTCTCGCAGCGCCGGATATTGCCGTCCTGATGATTCGCCCCCGTGCCACTCGGCCCCCTGGCCAGCCGGTGATCCGGCCGCCACAGGTACTCGGTGATGGCCACACGCCGAGCATCGAACTGCAGGTGCTCCGGTCCGCGGCTCGCGTAGGAATAGGCTGGGTGATTTGGCGAAAAGTGGCAGCTCGCGCAGGAAACCATGCGCTCGGCGTGGACGTCCCACGGCCGCGACAGGTTGTCCTTGTTGGCCACGTTCATGGCCGAGTCACTGATGCGCTGGCCGGAAAAGACGATGCCCTGAAGGTCGGTCATGCGCTGGCGGGGATCGCGCGCGAGCGCCAGCGGCGCGGCCTCTTGGTAGACGCTGCCGTGGCAGAAGCCGCAGGCGCGATCCGCCGGCCGGCCAAGTCCCAGCGTCGCAGCCGCCACGGTGCCATCGGGCCGGAAACGTTGCTTCTGCCACCGCCAGTGATCGCCGTCGCTTGCCACCAGGCCGGTCGCCGCGAGCGTGGCGGTATCGACCCAAGCGAGGCGGTCCTCCCCCAGCACCTTCGCGCGCGTCTGATTGTCAGCGGAGCGCACGTGGCACAGGAAGCAGCTACCGCCCGGCAACGCCGCCGTCTCACGCCGAACCTCGTCGGCCGGCAGGTTGGCGTGGCCATCGTGCGCCTCTATCCAGCGCACGTCGTGGCAGCCATCGCAGGTCTTGGCCGCGCTCACCGGTTCGCCGAACTCCAGCACGGAGTTTCCCTTCGCGTCGCGCAGGACGATCGCCGGATGCATCGACGGCTGCCCCGCGCTGCGCGGACGCGGCGCCAGCAGATCCGCCGAGGGGGGAGGCAGCTCGCTTCCTTGATCGTCGGCCACGGCCGCAAGCGGGAACGCAGCCGCACACGCGAGGACGATCCAACCCCCGCGCCTCATGGACTCACCATCCCCAAACGCACGCGTCCGCCGCGATAGGCTGGATCGCCTTCGTAGCCAAGCGCGACCCAGTCCATCCGCCCGCGTTCGCCGTGGCAATCCCCGCATTGCAAGGCGTGCTCGCCCGGCTGAACCATGTGGGCCAGCGGCCAGTACATCTCGGTGGCCACGAATCCGTAGTGTCCGCTGTAAGGCAGGCCCGACGCCTGCGCGCCCAGGCGCAGCGCCTTGTCCCAGTTGAACTCGTCCCAGAAACCGCCGGGGCCGTAGGTCTTCGCCACCAACAGGTACTGGTTCTGCACGTCGTAGGGCTGCTTGCCGCGGTGGATCTTGAAGGGCCAGACGCGCGAATTCGCGTCATGGATGCTTCCCCGCGGCTTGCTGACCGCGACCACGCCCGAGGGATCGATGCGGTCGCCCTTCAGGTAGCGCTCGCCGGTGCCATCGTACCAGGCGTACTCGGGCGGCACCTTCGCCTCGTAGACGAAGCTCCCCTTCTCCTTCATGTAATGATGCGGGTCCTTGACCGCCGTGTCCTGGCCCGCGGTCGACCAGTCCCAGATCAGCTTGGTGGGCGCGTCCACGGCCATCACCGGGATGTGGCAGGTCGGACAGGCGACGGCCGCCGTGTGCTGGTTCAGGCGCTGATTGCGGTGGGGAGTCGCCGGGTGGCAATCGGTGCAGAGGACACGGGAACGCCCGCTGACGTCGACGGAAAGCGACTGCCCCGGGATCTTGTGCTCATGGGCGCGGTGGCAGTCCGTACACCCGAGATCGTGACGGCCCATGTGCACGTCGATGTGCTCGCGCGGGAACGTCAGGGTGCCGTCCATGTCGCCGTGCTTGACCGCGTCGCCGCCGCCGCCCGCGAAATGGCAAGTGCCGCAGTTTTCGCGCGTGGGCCGGCCCACGCTGCCGGCGGCCGCGACCAGGTTGGTGCCCGCGACGGGTACACCGCCGAGATCCTTGCGATAGGCGCCGGTCTGTTCGTGACAGATCAGGCAGTCCACGCTCTCGACCTTGCTGAAATCGAAATTCGCGTCTTTCCAGCCGTAGCCGGCGTGGCAGTTGGTGCAACGAGGCCAGTTCGATTCGATGGTCAGGCAGAAGTTGTTGATGAGGTTGCGCTTGCCGATGCGCTGGGGCGATTCGTGACCAGAACCGCCCTTGCCCGGCACCATGGCCGCCTCGCCGAGCCACGTGAAGTGCTCCGAGCGCAGCATCTGCTGGCCGGCCGCCGGGTGGCAGACAAGGCAGGCGCGCGTCACCGAGGGACCGTCGGCGAACGGGCCCTTCATGATGCCGCCGTGGTCGGTGTGGCTCTTCTTGGGTGGCAACACGATCTTGGTCCGCGGGTTTTCCCCAGGCCGCGCCATTCCGGGCGACAAAAAGGACGTGAGAGCAATGGCCCCGAAGGCCACCATGGCGAAAAGCCCCAGAGCCTGGACCACGGCACCCAACCTTGCCGTGCGGCGCGCGCCCGCCTCCTTGGTCACGGCAAGCCACCATTCAGGAAATCAGGAGCTGCTTTGCCCATGCAACCGGCTTGGAGCCAGATCTGGGCGGAAGGGTTCACGACCGCATCACGCGGCGCGGCGCCGATCGCACGATTCGCGGTGAACTTCCCGCTCTCACCACCCTACCCTCTACCCCAAGGCACGCCCGCCGAGGGCCTCTTGGGTTGGGCCACCATGCTCGTGCGGGCGTCGCTTTCACGACACGAGGGTCACGACCTTCAGTACGACTTGCCAGACGCCTGCCGCCTTCGTCAGAAGCACAAACCCACCGTCACCTGCCAGCCAATCGGTTTGGAAGCGCCAACGCATCAGCGCCTGATCTCCCGAGGCGTTGAACCCCACCCGCGAGAGCCCAATGATCCCTGGTGCATCCGGATATTTCTGGTGAAATCGCGTCCAGCCATCTTGACCTACGGAGAAGATGTCCTTCGATTCTATGTCGGACAACAGCTTGTATGGCGCCCCCAGGTCCAGGCTCCCCGACAACGCGGATGCGCCGTCGTTGCGCACGCAGAAGCTGGCCACCGCCTGGACCGACAGGTCAGGCATCTGTGAGACGACGTAATCGAGCTCAGCGGCGGACTCGGGATCATCGAGCGAGAAGCCCATGGTGTGGTCATCGATGACGTAGAAGGAGGCTCCGTAGCCATTCGCAAGCACCGCCGCATAGACCGCCTGCTCATCGGCGGCATGAACGTCGGTGACGGTATCCGGGGCCGGGGATGCTTCAGCCCCACATGCCACCAGCGCGGCAACCGAAAGGGCGAGCAAGCAGTGCCGGCAATGGCTGAGAGCAGACCGAACCAGAGGGCGGTCGG
>JADGRD010000628.1 GCA_017881285.1 Pseudomonadota bacterium
CCCACGATGAGCGGCCACACCCCGAACTTGGGGATCTCGGACACCGGTTGCCACACGTATTCGGGCGCATCGTAGCCAGGCCATTGCTGGATGAACCACATCTTGGCCAGGGTGACCTCGCGGTGTATGGCGGAGCTGGTGAGCAGCGGCCAGGCTTCCTTGGCGATGAAGACAAAGATCAGAATCATCGCCGCAACCGCCGAGTAGGCCAGCACGCGAATGGCCAGCTCGGTCATCCGTTCGGCGAGCGGCGGCCGGCGACTCTCGAGCTTGCGCGTGCGCCTAGGCGAGTCGGCTGGCGAGTTCTCCTCGGAAGGTCCACTGGGCATGGGTGCATCCTGCCGGCGCTCATCCGAGCCGGGAGCGGGGCGCAGCGAACGCTGGGCGGGCAGGAGTGCCGGCTCGATGTCGTTGCCAATCATGCGCAACGAACCCTGACAGAAGAACGTGGCAGCCCAGCCTCACCAATGTGACAGTTGTGTGACAAGCCCCCGCTTCCTCGACTGAAAGCGGCGAGGTTTGGTTGACGCGATCTGCCTTGGCGACCATGCGTTCTCGCCTCGTCATGCGCAAGCTGGCGCGAGCGGTCACGGGTCGAAGCGGGGAAGCGTGAACGCGAAGGTCGAGCCTTGGCCGGGCGTGCTCTCCACGCTGACCTCGCCGCCCATGGCCTCGACGAGGTGCTTGACGATGGACAGGCCCAGCCCGGTGCCGCCCATGTCACGCGAACGTCCATTATCAGCGCGGTAGAAGCGCTCGAATAGGCGGGGCAAGTGTTTGGCATCGATCCCTGGCCCATTGTCCGACACCAGGATCTGCAGCTTCGTACCCGACTCCCGGGCGCTGACCTGCACGCTCGATCTTTCTGGGCAATATTTGAGGGCGTTGTCAACCAGATTGGAAAGGATCCGATCGAACGCACCGGTGTCAACCATGGCGGGCGAAAAGTCGACCGGGATCTCCACGCCGAGACCGATGTTGCGTGAGGAAGCCCGCTCGGCGAAGGTGGCCACCGTCTTCTCGGAGAGCAGGCGAAGATCCGAGCGCTCGGCCTTGAGGCGATACTCTTTCGCTTCGATCCTCGACAGGTCGAGAAGGTCGTTGATGAGCTCCCCCAGACGCCTGGCGTTGCGCTCGATGATATCGATGAACTGAATCGCGGCCTTGGGTTCGTTTTCGATGGCCATGCGCAGGGTTTCCGCGGCCGAGCGCACCGAGGCCACCGGGGTTCGCAATTCGTGCGACACGTTGGCCACGAAGTCCCGGCGGACGGTCTCGAGGCGCCGCATTTCGGTCACGTCGAACAGCACCAGCACCAGGGCGCGCGGCTCACCGGAAAGTCGGGATGCGTGGACGAGGAGACGGCGAGGCTTGATTCCGGCGACCTCGATCTCCCCCACCAGGGGTTCACTGGCGACCAGCGCCTTCTCGACCGTGGATTGCAGCTCGGCGTTGCGGATGACTTCGATGGTCGAGCGTCCGGCCACCTCCGAATCGAGAAGCAGCATCTCGCGCAGGGACGGGTTGGCGAGCAAGATGCGATGTTCGCCGTCCATGACGAGCACGCCCTCGCGCATGGACTCGAGAATGCGTCCCAGCAGATCGCGGTCGTCGCGCAGTTCGCGCACGGAACGCGAGAGGTTGGCCGCCAGGTGGTCCAGCGTTCGCCCGAGCTCGCCGATCTCGTCCGGCGACTCCAGGCGGCTGCGCGCCTCGAGCTCCCCACCCGCCATGCGGCGGGCGATCGAGGTCAGGTCGCGCAAACCGCGCGAAAGGACAACCGCCGCGATGGAAGCTAGCAACGCCGCAGCCAGCAGCGCCACCAAGGCGCCACCGAGCAGCACGGCTCGGGTATCGGCTTTTGCACGGTCGACCCAGGCGAGGGGCAAGCTGATGCGCGCGACCATTCCGAGATCGCCGGGGACTTCCGTGGCCGCGTAGAGCATGCGTCGCTTCGTGGTGGCGGAATAGCGGATGTTGTCCGTCATTTGCCCGTCGAAGGCAGCGGCCACCTCGGGCCGCCCGCGGTGGTTTTCTAGCGCCCCGAGATCCTTGGCGAGAACCTCCGAATCACCCACGACCCGTCCGTCCGCTTGGACGAACGTCACGCGAGCCTGCGAAAGGTCGCCGAGCCTGTGCGCGAGGGAGTCCCAGTCCGGTGGTCCAGCCGCGGATTGCGCGTAGGTCGCCGCTCGCTCGGCCACGAGCTGCAAGCGCACGTATAGATCCTCGCGAATACGGTCGGTCAGGTCGTGTTCGATGGTTGGCAGCAGGTAGATTTCGGAAGCGGCCACCGACGCAAAGAGCAGCGCGAGAGTGACCAGAAAGAGCTTGCCGCGAGCACCTATACGCATGGCATGAATCCTCAGGTTTCCTTGGGTGAATCAGGCGTCGGCAGACCTCGAGTCCAGACATGTCGGGGAGCATGAGGTCGAGGAGAACGAGATCTGGTCGGCTCTCCTGTGTCATGGCGAGTCCGGCCTTTCCTTCGTCCGCAGGGAGGATTTCGTGCCCAGCCTGACCGAGGTTGTAGGCCAGGATCTCACGAATATCCGATTCGTCTTCGATTACCAGGATACGTGCCATTCCGCGAGGATTCCGTATTGCAGAGAATGCCGCCGGCGCAAGCATTCGTCCACCTGGAAAGGTCCAATCGTCCGTACTCGTGATCAAGTGGGCGGGCGCGCCCGCGCCTTCCTGGGTTTGCGCGTGACGCAAGGAAGTTGCGACTCCGTCACATGTTTGTCACGGAAGCCACCTACTCTTGCGCGCATGAACAAGAACATCGCACACCTTCTGTCCATTCCCGTTTTCCTGGCGGCGCCAGTCGCCCTGGCCCAACCCGAAGCGACCTCGGCCCCGGCCATGGAAGCGCCAGCAGAGGCCCAAGTGGTGCCTGCTCAGGCGGAGCCTGCGCAGCCGCGGCCCACTGAGTTAGTCGCTCCTGCTCCGTCTCCCGTGCCGTTGCGGGCACCCGTGCTTGTGTCTTCGAGCCCGATTCCGGCCGCGCCTCCCGGTCCTCTGTCGGTCACCTCCAAATTCAGCGCGACTCTCTACGGGTTCGTCGAATTTGATAGCATCCTGGACTCGACCCAGAGCTTCAACGACGTAGCCGGAAACGGGAGCATCGCCCGTAGCGGTACGTTCGCGGCCAACCACGACCGCATGATTTTTGGCGCGCGCAACTCGCGGTTGGGCTTCAAGCTGAAGGGGCCCGAAAGCGAGATGATCAAGTCCTCGGCCATCGCCGAACTGGACTTCCTCGGGAACCAGCCGCAAGGCTCGCCCA
>JADGRD010000629.1 GCA_017881285.1 Pseudomonadota bacterium
GCACCTTGATGGCCACGCGCTTGCCGATCATGGGGTGGCGCGCGGCGAACACGGCGCCCATTCCCCCGCGGCCGAGCTCGCGTTCGATCTCGTATTCGCCGACCCGGGTTCCCGGGCGCGGCCCGTCCGCGAGCGCAACGCCCGTTTCCGCCAGGCCCGGATCGTGTTCGCGCGGCTCGCTCACGGCGTCTTCGCGTTATTGGCAGCCCGAGCCCGCCAACTGGGTCGAATGGTTCTGCTTGCTATACAGGGACACGCCAAAGCTGCCGCCGAAGTTGCTGATGTTGACGTAGTCGCCACTCGCGTACGTCTGCGCGAGCACGGACGTGGGGCCCACGTGCGTAATGCCATCCGGGTTCACATAGGCGAATGCGACACCGTCCTGATAGAGGATCGCCACGCCAACGCCCCCAATGCCGCCCACGTCGTCGTTGAGGGCTCGCCCGGACACAGCCGCCTTGCTGCCAGCAAAATGAAAGCCGGACAATGCGCCCGCATCGACTGCCTGCGTGGCAGCCACGCTGCCGTCGGCTCCAACGGGTATGAACGTTTCCTGTACGCCCCCTTGACTGTAGAAGACGACGAAGCCCGCCGCTGTTCCCCCCGCGGTGATCCAAGTGGAGCCGCCATCAGCCAGCGCGATGGGAGCGCCGACTCCGTTGCCAGTCTGATCGAGTACAGTCATGTACGGCAGGTTTGCCCCATAATTGTTGTACGCAACTCCGAACAGTTTTCCAGAGCCTGCAACGGCCCCTGAAAAATAGCCGCTTGTAGCATCGTTTGGATTGTCGGTCGGAACTTCATCGGTGCCGGCGGGGGCCGAGCGTCCGTCAGCGAGAAACTTTCGTACCTTCACGGTCAAATTGCTGGAGTAGTTCCAGGAAAACACGAAGCAGCCGCTTGCGACGGACCAGAACGCTTGTGGCTGCGAATTGAGCGAGGCCACCTCGAGCTGCACCGTCTGCTGAACCTGCAGGCCTGCGGGACCTGCGTCCGCGTCCGACGATGCGTCAAGAAAAGCGGCCTTGAGGCCGGAGCCCGCACTGTTGTAGAGGAGCACAATTTGGCCGGTGGGGGCGACCGACGCGGTCTGGAGCGTCACATTATTGGCGTCCGAGGGATTGACCGCAAAGAGGGGCTTTGCTGGCCCCAAGCTCTTGGCGGTTGCCGGATCGAACTCCTGTACGTACACGAGATTGACCGTCCCCGCATCGACGTTGCCACTTGGGTCGGGCCCTCTATAGCTGCTGAAGATGAGAAGCGACTTGGACGCTCGCAATCCGACCCCGGACACGAAATCAGGGTTCGAGTCGCCCTGGGCAACGTTGAATTGCGTTTGCGCGCTCGGGCAAGGGGTGCCGGTCTGACCGCCGGCGGCGCGGCCGTCATTGCCACTGTCGCCCACGCTGCTGCCACCGGTGCTGCCCGAGTCGCTTCCGATCGTGCCGCCAGCCGCATCCACGCCGACGCCGTCTCCTGCCAGCGCCACATCGCCGGCGGTCGCATCGCCCGCGCCGCCGCCTCCGGAACCACCCGCCGCACCCGCCTCGAGGTGGCCCCCAGTGCCACCGGTTCCGCTGATTCCCCCGTCATTCCTCACGATAAGATCGTTGTTCACGTCCACTTGCGCGGGCTCCGCGCAGACGTTCTGATTTGCACATTTCTGACCCGTCGGGCAGTCGGTGAGTGCGGTGAGTGCGTGGCAACCGCCGCGGCAATTCTGGTCGACCCCGCAGACGAGCGGCTGCGGACAGCCGCTGTTGTTGACACACGCTGCTTCCACGGGCAACTGGCACACTGCCGCGCCGGTAGTAGTCGATTTGACGCAGGTAGCCCCTACGGGGCAGTCCTGCGAGGTGACACAGGTCGCGTGGCAACGCCCAAACGTGCAGGTGAGATTGGTCGCGCAGTCGCTATTGAGCAAGCAATCGTCGGAGATTGCCTTCTTGCTGCTGCTGGAGGAACACGCGACAAGCAGCAGGGCGAGAACGATTGCGGCCGGCTTCGCGGGCCTGAGCTCATCATTTTCAATCATCACAGACGCTCCTGATCCAGAAGGGAAAGGGTGCGGACCTTTCCGCACAAGAAAAACCAGTCGTAGCGTCCATGTCTAGCATAGAGATCCCTGCTTGTTCTACACCCACCCCCGAGTTTGAGATCACGCGACTTGGGAACGTCCCGCCCGCACCAGGTCGTCATCCGCACCCTGACTCTTCCGTCGGTGGCGCACCGTTTGCGTGTGGCTCGCCTTCAGATGACGCCCTCATGCATCATCCCTGCACCGTCGCACTACTTTGGAGCCTTCTCGGCGCGCAGCGCTTGGTCTGCAACACGCGCGATCACCCGGTTGGCGCGGGTGCGAAGGGAACAACGCATAGAGTCAATGAGACTCAAAAACAGGTCGGCCATAGAGCGATGCTGCATGATGGCGAGGCAGCATGGCCGGGCACGCTCGCCATCGAAGTCACCGTCGGGATACAGGGCTCGCGGATGACTAGCTGGCGAACCACAGGGGCCGAGCCGGGCAAGCCCAAGGTCAGGCGCATCAGCTCGGCCCAGGGCCAGTAGCGGCAGCGCGGTCCAGTTCGGGCTGGCTTGGCTGGCGGCTTGGTGTGCGCCTGGGGGGCGGGCGGTGTCTGTGTTGTCGACGGCTCGAGCGGCGGTATGACCAGTGGCCTCCACGGACTCGCGGGTGCGAGCAGCCCACTGTAGCGAACCAAATGCAACTTCGGTGGCGGCACCGAGGCCGCGAGACGCGCCAACCGGGAGAGCACGTCCATCTCGAGAGCATACGTGCCATCGCGAAACGGCCGCTTCAGTTTCAGCCTCACGTGGTTGTCGGGCAGGAGGGTGAGTCGCTCCTTGGCGAGCGGCGGGCGGAGCATGTAGCGGAGGAGGCGCTCGCGCGCCGGTTGGTACTCAGCGCGGGCGACGCTTGCCGCGTGAAGATTGAAGCCCAGCTCTTGCACCACCAGTGCGCCGATCGGCGTGTGACCCGCGCCGTCGAGGGCTGCGCCGCGGGCTGGACAGTAGCGGCTCGCGCTGACAGTCAGGGACTTGTAGACCAAGACCGAGGATAGGAGGAATCCTCTCGGCCCTGCCTACATCTATCTGTGGGGCACGCCTTTTTGACCAGGAGGATGCGGCCTTATGAACGCCACAGCCGAGGACACAAACGTACAAGATTCGACGCTTCAGGTGGGGCAGGTTCTCGACGGTAAGTATCGCGTGGACTACCCGGTCGGCCGGGGCGGGATGGCTGCGGTGTGGGCCGGCACGAA
>JADGRD010000630.1 GCA_017881285.1 Pseudomonadota bacterium
TAGGGACCAAAATTCTCCTATTGCGACCGGTGGACGGTTGCCCCGTCGCATCTCCGCGCTAGGCTAGGTCTCGAGATCAGTTAGGAAAGGAGTTTTCATGCGCACACTGCTGCTTCTGTCCGCGCTCGCCCTGTTCGCCTGTGGGGAGGACCATGGCCCCAATATGCGTCCGGGGGAAGACTGCAAGGGCTGCCACAACAACTTCAGCCTCGCGGGCACGGTCTTTCCCGGCGCCCAGGCACAGGCCAGCGAAGGTCTCGCCGGTGTTACGGTGACCGTGGTTGATTCCGCCCAGAAGACGCTCAGCCTGACCACCAACAGCGTCGGGAACTTCTATACCGGGGCCGCCGTCACCTGGCCGGCGAGCATCACGCTTACCTTGGGCACGCGAACCGCCAATATGCCGAGTGCGCCCAGCGGCGCCTGCGCCAGTTGCCACAACACCGCGGGCCAGGGGCGCGTCTACCTGCCTTGACGGGTTCTCCGTCCGCGGCATGATGCGTTCATGCCTGCTGCTCCGGGCGAAGTCACGCTCGGCCGCACCGTCTTCTGGTGGGGCGGACCGTGAATCTCGCGTGCCTCGTACTTTTGGCTGCCCTGGGCATGGACACGATCCGCGACGCGGGCGCCGGCCGCGATGCTGGCCCGCCGCCGTGGGTGCCCAGGAGCAAGCGCATCGATCTGGCGGAAGAAGCGGCCTACGGCCTGCGCCGCGCGGGCGATGGCTTTGTGTACGAGACCTCGCGCTTCGAAGCGCGGGTCGCGCGCGACGGCGTGGTTTCCTTCCGGGACAAGCATGGTTCGCTCGACATCCTGTCCATCCCGTTTCTTTTCAAACCGTTGCCCTACCGCAAGGGCCCGACGCTGGAGAGCATCCTTCGCGGTCACTTCGACAAGCGCCGCCGGCCTCCGCCCGAACCCGAGCCCGAACCGGATCCGCCACCGCGCAAGATTGACTGGAACTACATCTGCCCGCCTGGCTCCACATGCCACATGCAGCCGGAACCCATGCTGGTCGAGGTGCGGGGGACGTTCGATTTGACCGACGAGATCATGCGGGCGTACGGGCAAGATCCCTATGCTCGGGAGAAGGCACGTTTCTTGTCGGCGACCTTCGAATTCAGGATCAGGATGGCCATTGCCGCGCGCAAGGCGGACATGAAGTCGGCGCTCGAACGCTTGCCCGAACGGCTCGACGAGCTGTGGGGCGACGAGCGCTACACCCCACGCGAGCGCCGGCGCATCCTCTACGAGCTGTGGTACGAGACGGAGCGGACGCCCGAAGGCGACCAGGCGGCGCGCTCGATCGACGAATTCATCCGCCGGCGCCTGCCTTGCGGATCGCCGGCAGGCTATACGGGCGAGGAGCTGGGGGCGTTTCGCAAGCTGCATCCTGACCGTCGCTTTTCCGCGGGGGGAGACTGCGAGCGGGGGACAATTGGCTCGCCCCCGCGGTAGGTGCGGTCCATAGGGCTTGCAGCCGGGCCGCGACGTCGATGTGGACGTTGGTCGGTTCGGGTAGGCCGTCGCCGGGCGGCCGCGCTGGATCGTGGATGGTGACGCGCTCGAAGCGGTCGAGGATGATGTCGGGAAAGAAGCGGGTCAGCGGCGCGATGACGTGGCGGTCGCCGTATCGGCTTTGCTGGCGCACGAAAAACCGCAGCGGTCGCAGCAGGTGCAAGCTGCTCTTGGCGCGGGTCATGGCCACGTAGAGTAGGCGGCGCTCTTCCTCGATCTCCTCGGGAGTGCCGGTGGCCATGTCGGAGGGGATGCAGCCGTCGACTACGTTGAGCACGAAGACCGCGTCCCATTCCTGGCCCTTGGCCGAGTGGATGGTCGACAGGATCAGGTAGTCCTCGTCGAGCAAGGGGGGCCCAGCCTCGGCGCCGGTGGCGCTGGGCGGGTCGAGGGTCAGCTCGGAGAGGAAGCGTTCGCGGCTCTCGAACCCGCCGGCGATCTGTTCGAGCTGTTCCAGATCGCCGCAACGGGCATGGGCGTCGCCGTGCAGGGCTTCGAGGCGCGGCTCGTACCAACGACGGACGCTGCCGATCTGGCCGGGCCAGGCGGCGGTTTGCGCGTGCAGGGAGCGCAGAAGGTCGCAGAACGATGGCCACTCGGTCTGGGAGCCGCCGGCTGGCGAGAAGGCGTTGAGGGCCTGCAGATCGAAGCCGCGTCCCTCGAGCCATTCCCAGGCGTGCCCGGCCCCCGCCGGGCCGACCCCGGTCAGCAGTTGCAGGCTGCGAAAGGCGGCGATGGCGTCGCGCGGATTCTCGGCCCAGCGCAGGATGCCGAGGACATCCTTGATATGCGCAGCTTCGAGGAAACGGAGGCCACCGTACTTGACGAAGGGGATGTTCCGGCGCGCGAGCTCGACTTCCAGCGCGTCACTGTGGTGGGCGGCGCGGAAGAGCACGGCTTGCCGCTTGAGGGCGAGCCCGGCTTCGCGCTCCGCGAGCACGCGCTCGGCCACGTAGCGCACCTGCTCGGCCTCGTCGTTGACGGTGACGAGCAGCGGCCGGCCACCCTGCTTGCGCGTGGAGAAGAGGTCCTTGGTGAAGCGTCGCTTGGCGAGGCCAATGGTGGCGTTGGCGGCGTCGAGGATGGGCTGGCTCGACCGGTAGTTCTGTTCTAGCGTGATAACCGCGGCGGGGGGGCAATACTGCGCGGGAAAATCGAGGATGTTGCGCACGCTGGCGGCGCGGAACGAGTAGATGGACTGGGCGTCGTCGCCGACGACGGTGACGCCGCTGCCGTCGGGTTTCAGCCGGAGGAGGATCTCCGCCTGCAACTTGTTGGTGTCCTGGTACTCGTCGACCAGGACGTGGTCGAAGCGCTCGCCGACCTTGGCCGCGAGCCGCGGTTCGGCCATCATCATCCACCAGTAGAGCAGCAGGTCGTCGTAGTCGAGGACGTGGCGCGCCCGCTTGGCGTCGACGTAGGCGGCGAAGAGCTGGCGGAGTTGCGGTTCCCATTCCGCATACCAGGTGAACGACTGCTGCAAGCAGTCGCCGAGTGGTTCCTGGGCGTTGACCACGCGCGAATAGATGGCCAGGCAAGTGGCCTTGCGCGGGAAACGCTTCTCGGTCTTCGCCAGGCCGAGCTGATGGCGGAGCCAATCGAGCAGGTCGGCGGAGTCCTCGCGGTCGAGCACGGTGAACGACGGATCGAGCCCGATGGACGCGGCATGCAAGCGCAGCAACCGGTTGGCGATGGAATGGAAGGTGCCGGCCCACGCCAGTCCGCCCGCGGCGCTGTTCCCCGCCCGTGCCTTGCCGAGG
>JADGRD010000631.1 GCA_017881285.1 Pseudomonadota bacterium
TGGATCTAGCTTGCGCAGGAACCAGCGCACCGGCCAGGTCGAAGCCGCCCCCGGCGGGAGGCTCGCGTAGGCTCCTTGGTTTTCGACCTCGACGTAGGTCCGCCCCGGGTCGGTGTAGAGCTCGATCTCGGCCTCGCCCGGCGCGGCCTGCGCGGGAGAAATGTCGGAGAACGCCTTGACCAGAAGCAGATCGCCGGCGAGATGCGCGATCCAGCCCTCATGCCCGTCGGCGAAGACCTTCTGGTCCGGGCCGGCTGGCACCCGCACGGAGCTCAGCCAGGCCACGTCCTCGAGCATGCGCAAGCGCAAGATCTCTTGCGGCCCCTTCCAGGGCTCACCCTCGCCCATGGGGAAGAAGGTCAACCCACCGGCTGCGACACGCGTGATCTCCCACGGCGCGACCGAGCATGGCTCGGTGCCTTTGTTCACGATGCCGTACTCGACCTTGACCATGGCCTTGGCGACATCGATGGAAAACCGCTTGGTCACGGCGAGCCCGAGCCCGGGAGAGGTGGGGCTTTCGAGCACCAGGCTTCCGCCTTCGACGCGGGCCACGTAGGCGCCGGGGTCAATCTCGGCGGGGGGCGGCCAATTCCAGGCGCTCTGCGGACTGGGCCAGAAGGTCGAGCCCCAGTTGTTGTCCTCGGGGCCCTTGGCGGTGGTCAGGATGTTCTTGCCCGCGAGCGAAAAGGTGGCGATGCGACCAGCGGTGGCCGCGTCGACGGCGAAGACAGTGTCGCCGAAGGTGAACGTGTAGACACTGCCGTTGACTGCTGGGACCGGTGCGTCGCTAGTCATCGTGCCTCCTGGAAGGCACGAATTTCCATCCGCCGGGGCAATCCGTCAACCGGCTTCGCGCGTCCACGGAACTAGTAGCAGGTGCCAAGCTCTGAGAGGGTGGTTTCGACGACGAAATCGGAGGCGATCGGGTGGCGCTCGGCGAAGAAGATGTGCATCGAATAGACACCGCCCCTGGTGATGGCGAGCTTGCTCGACTGGGCGTCGAGATCGACGGTCTGCGACATGGAAGAGTGGATGCCGCCCAAATCGATGGCCAGGATGCGGTTGATGAACACGAAGACGTCGTCGTCGCCCGAGAAGGTGAAGGTCTCGCCGCCGCTATAGCGAAAGCGCGTCGCGATCTCGACCGTGAAGCCGTAGTTGTGCGACTGCCCCTCGTCGCCGAAGAGCTGGCCGTCGATGGGGAAGAACTCGGTATTGCTGTAGGAGTAGACGCCTGGATGCACGGTCGACTCGGTGAGCGGCAGGTCGATCGTCGTGGAGACGTTCACGCCGGGAACGTCGCGGTACCACTGGTTGAAGGTGTCGGGGCCAGCTACCGTGGCCGTGGATCCCGTATGCGCGTAGACCGGCTTGTCATCGGAGCCGAGGGTGGCCGCCACGATTCCCGTCTCGGCGATGCCGTCGTGGTTCACGTCGGGGAAGGTGGTGTGGAAATCGCGGATGAGCGCCGTCAGCTTGGGCTGCTTGGGCTGCGGCGCCGTGCAAGCGCCCCACTTGTTGTTCGCGCAGGTCAGGGTGCCAGGGCCGCAAGTGGTAGAACAGTCTTGCACCACCGGATCCACCTCACAGACGGCGGCGAGCTTGTTGTTTTGACAAAGCCGCGTCCCGTCCCCGCAGGTGTCGCTGCACGGCAGGCGCGTCGGCGCCACCTCGCAGAGATCCGCGAGCTTGTTGTCCTGGCAAAGCCGCGTCCCCTCGCCGCAGGTGTTGGTGCACGGTTGGCGGATGGGCGCCACGTCGCAAGTGTCCGTGCGGCGGTTGTTCTGGCACAGCTGCGTGCCATCGCCGCAGGTGTTGGTGCAGGCGAGGCGGACCGGCGACACCTCGCACGCCGCCCACGAGCCCCCCTTGCACACCTGCGCGCCGTCGCCACAGGTGTTGGAGCAGTCTCGCGTCTCGCCTTCCGTCGAGCAGGGGTAAATGCGCATGGCGGGCACTGCGCAAGCGCAAATACCGAAGGGCAAGAGGACCATAAGCAAACGGGCCACGGTCATAAGAGGCAACATCGGAGCAAGAGTACGCCGAAGGAACTTCTCGAACAACTCGCGGATGTGCCCGACCGGCATTGCTTGGCGCATTCGCGGCGAGGTAGTTTGCGCGGCGGTCCGAGAACGCGACGAACATGGCAACGACAGGCGGCGAAGTCACATGAACCCCGGCGGAGACGGGAATCCGGTCTTGCGCAGTGAGCTTGGCATCCTCGTCCGGCTGGCTTTGCCGCTCATGGGGTCGCAGGTCGGGATGATGTTCCTCGGCGTGGTCGAAACCCTCATCGTCGGACACGCCGGCACCATGGCGCTCGCGGCCGTTTCGCTCGGCAACGTGTGGACCCACAGCACGATCTTGATGGCCACGGGCGTGGTCATGGGCGCGGATCCCGTCCTGAGCCAGGCCTACGGCGCGGGCGACGCGCGGACCGCGGCCCTCACCTTCCAACGCGGGCTGGTTCTCTCCGTGCTGCTTGGGCTGGTGGTGTCCGCGCTGTGGCTGTGCACGCGGCCCGTGCTCGGCCTCTTCGGCCAGGATCCTGGCCTGTCCGCGCTGGCCAGCACCTTCGTGGCGGTGCAAGCGCCGACCGCGTTCGGCTTCCTGGTCTTCACCATCACGCGACAGTACTTGGCGGGCCGCGGCGTGGTGGCGCCATCGCTGTGGGTGGTGCTGGTGGTGAACGCGTTCAACGCGGTCCTCACCTGGTGGCTGGTCTTCGGCGGCAGCGGGCTTTCCGTGGTCGCGGGCGCGGGCCTGGCCGGTGCGACTGTCCGCCTGCTTTTGCCCGGCCTGCTCCTCGGCCTGACCTTCTGGGCAGGCCTGCACCGGCCGGCGTGGCTGCCCTGGCAGCGGGCGTCCTTCGACTGGCGGCGTATCGGCCGCATCGCCTGGCTGGGGCTGCCCATCGGCTTGCACTTCGGGCTGGAGGTCTGGGCTTTCCAGCTCGCGACCCTGATGGCTGGCAAGCTCGGCCCCGTGCCCCTCGGCGCCCACGCCATCGTGCTCAACCTCGCCTCGTTGAGCTTCACCTTTCCGCTCGGCATCTCCGTCGCGGCCGCCGTCCGTGTGGGCAATTTGATCGGCGCGGGCGACACGCAAGGCGCGCGGCGGGCCGCGGCCCTCTCGTTGCTTCTCGGCGTGGGCGTGATGTCTTTCTTCGCCGCGGCCTTCTTCTTTCTGCGCTGGCAGCTTCCGCGCCTGTACGGCGCCGAGCCGGCGGTGGCGCAGCTCTGCGCGCACGTTCTGCCCATCGCGGCCGCCTT
>JADGRD010000632.1 GCA_017881285.1 Pseudomonadota bacterium
GCCAGCGCCGGTGTCTTGCACAGCTCGAGGAAACTGACGTGGCCGCGCATCTCGCGATACTCGGGCAGGTAGCGGCCCGCCTGGCGCATGAGCCACAGGGGTGGTCGGGGGGTCGCTTGTCCGCGGCAGGCAGCGAGAAAGAGCGAGTCCATGGCCGCGTTCTACCTCGGCCCAGGCCAGGTTTCGACCCGCCTTGGGCCCTAGCCTTACGAATCAGCCGGCTTGCCGCACACCGGACAGCGGTTGTCGTCGCCGATGACCCCGATGCAGTCGCCGTCGCTGCACAGCCGGCGGTTGGGGTCGAAGGCGGGGCCGGATTCGTCCTCCGCACCGAGAGTGACCTCCACCTCGTCGCCAGGGGAAATGGCATCGCTCGGGCGTGGGGCAGGGGACTCGGGCTCCGCGGCCGGGCCGCCGGGTTCACGCGCGCCGCACTCGGTGCACCGGCCGTCGGCGCCGATGATGCCGATGCACGCCCCGTCAGGACACAGCCGGCGCTGGGGATTGAAGCCTTCTTCTCGGTCGTCGTCGGTTGCCATGCTCAGCTACCCGTGGTTGGGAGATCGTGGGAGGTGGTCGGGAAGGCCATTGTGCGATGAAGTCGTCCGTCGCTCAATTGCTACCTTACTCAACCTGCCCGACCCGGGTACGGAGGTCGGTGACCATGCCCGGTGGCAGCAACGGCGCCATCTTCTTCAGGATCTCGCCGCGCAGGAGCGTCAGGTGGTGGGCGATGGCCGAGCTCGACACGCGGACGACGAGTGTGCTGTCGCGAAGGGCATCCGGCCGCGAGTGCTTGCGCAGAAAATCGCCGCCGATGTCGGTGTAGACCGAGAAGACCTGCTGCTCGCGGCCGCGCCATTCGCCCCCGAGGCTGGCAACCACTGCGGACACCAGCGCAGAGGCGGGTTGGGGCTCGCTCTTGCGGCGGCGGGGACGCGACGAAGGCTTCACGGGCGCAACGTATACCCTGCGGTCTGCGATTGGCAAGCACGGCGGGCAAGCGGTATCGTCCGCTCATGCCGTTCGACATCGTTGCCACCGCCGCCGCGCCCAAGGCCATCGGACCCTATTCGCAGGCCGTGTCCGCGCCAGCTGGCCGGCTCATCTTCTGCTCGGGTCAGCTCCCCATCGATCCGCAGAGCGGCGAGTTGACCGGCGCCGGCGATATCCGCCAGGAAACCCATCGCGTGATGAAGAATCTGGATGCGGTGTTGCGGGCGGGCGGCAGCTCCTTGCACGGAGTGGTCAAGACCACCGTCTATCTCGTGGAGCTGGGTAACTTCTCGGCGGTCAACGAGGTCTACGCCGGGTATTTCCCGAACCACCCGCCGGCCCGCGCCACCATCGAGGTCTGTGCTCTCCCACGCGGGGCGCAGGTCGAGATCGACGCCATCGCCCTGGTGGATTAGCGCGTGGTTTGTCCGACGACCATCCCGGCCGAGCCGGCGGCTGACCTGGCCAGGCTGCTAGACGGCTTTGGCGATCTTGCCGGAGCGCAGACACCGGGTACACACCCGGATGTGTTTGCGTGTCGTTCCGACCAGGATGTGCACCCGCTGCAGGTTGGGCCGCTGGATGCTCTTGGTCTTGATGTTCGAGTGGCTAACTCGGTTGGCCACCTGTCGCTGCTTGCCGCAAATTTCACACTGCGCTGGCATGGGTTCTCCGAAGGGGGCTAGCATTAGCACCTGTTGATGGTCTCCGCAAGCGCGCATTCCAAGGTTATCCTGGCCGCCGCCGGTTTGGCGGTGGCGCTGCTTTGCGGCTGCGGCGGTTGCCGCACGGCCAAGAAGTCGCGGCATTTGCCCCGTGACGCGGGCGCCAGGGACACAGCGGCCCCGCGCGCTTCAGTGCTCTTCGAGGGCGTGGTCCAGGACCGGCGAGGCGTTCCGCTCCCCGATGTTCTGGTCATCGCCTGGCCCAAGGGCAAGCGGGGCGAGGCCGTGGCGCAGGCGCGCTCCGGGGAAGACGGCCGTTTCTATATGGCCGGCTTGCGGCCGGATCGCTGGAAGCTGCTCGTGGAGGCGGGAGGGCTCGGAACCCTCGAAACCGAGCGCCAGGTACCCGAAGACGGTCAGGCGGTGCTGGCGCTCGACGGGGAAAGCCGCACGCTCACCGGCATCGTCACCGATAGCGGAGGCCGCCCGCAATCCGGCGCGCAGGTCGCCTTGGGCGGCCCCGGCCTGCGCTGGACCCGCTTCGCCCGTAGCGATGCGAACGGCATCTTCTCGGTGTCCGGTCTGGGCAGTGGCCGGCTCACCCTGCGCGCGACCCTCGGCCAGCGTGCGTCCGCGCCGGCCGTCGTCGTGCTCGACGAGACCGCCCTGCGCCCGGCGCACGTGCGCTTGTCGCTCCAGCCCGGGGTCTTTGTCGAGGGCCACGTCGTCGATGACACGGGCAAGACGCTCGCGGACGCCACGGTCGACGTCATGGCCATGCCCTCCGACGATCTGCCGGTCTCGGCCCACTCCGGCCTCGATGGCCGTTTCCGGCTGGGACCGATCGGGCCGGGCAAGCACCAGGTTCTGGCGCGGCTCGAGGACTACGTGCTCCTCGACGCACCCGAGCCCCAGCTCGGGGTTCGCTCGAAGGAATCATTCGAGCTGCGCATGGCGCGGACGGCGCGAGTCGAGGGGCGCGTGCTCGACGAGTCCGGCCGACCCATGGTGGGCGTTCGGGTCTCTTCCATCTGCCTCATCGGGGGGAGAGACGATCTCGTGGTAGTCCCCGGCGCGTTGCCGCCCGCCGCCGAGGCCGCGGAACTGCCCGTGGGGCGGCTGCTGCGGCCCGGTGGCGTCCGGTCGAGCCCCACGGACAAGAACGGAACTTTCCATCTCACCGGTCTCTCACCGGGGCGCACCCGCATCGAGATTCTCCATCCCGACAAGCTGCCTTTCCGGCGCGAGCCGTTGCTGCTGGCGCCCGGCGATCTGCGCGACCTGGGCGACCTGACCATGCTGACCGGCGCCACCCTCGCCGGCAAGGTTCTGGACGACGAGGGGCGCGTGGCCGAGGGCGCCTTGGTCGAGGCCCGGCTGGCGGGAAAGTCGGGACACCCCCCGGTCCGGGCGACCACCGATGCCAACGGCGAATTCGTTCTGCGCGTTCCCCTCGGTGACTACACCCTCTCGGCGCAGACCGAAAAGCTCGTTTCCCTCGCGCCGCAATCCCTGCACATGCGCAAGGACGTGACGCCCGACGCCTGCGTGCTCCAGCTCGCGCCCCGGCCCGGGCTACGGCGATGATACCTTGACGGCGTCGAACACGGC
>JADGRD010000068.1 GCA_017881285.1 Pseudomonadota bacterium
GAGGAGGAATGCGACGACGGCAACCGCAGCTCGGGCGACGGCTGCTCGTCGGACTGCAAGCTCGAAACGGGCTGGAGTTGCACGGTCGTCGCGGAAACCACCACCTCCGTGCCCATCATCTTTCGTGACATGATCCCGTCGAACGCCACCAGGACCACGGATCCGCTGCCGCATCCCAATTTCGAGGTCGCCAGGGATTCGGGAGGCGTGGTCAAGGGTATCGTCAAGGACACGCTCGGCGCCGATCGCGAGCCGGAATACAACGACAGCATCACTACGACTACGACGAACTCCATGACCACCAACGCCAACGACTTCAACTCCTGGTATCACAATTCCAACTACTCGATGGTCGTGGTCGACACCCTGCCGCTGGTCGCGCAGACAAACGGTACCTACGTCTACGACCACTCCGGGGTGTACAACCGGACGACCCGTGCCTGGACGACCCCCGCCTTCTTCGCCCTCGACGACAGGGGCTGGGCCACGCCGCCGGATGGGCCGGAAATCCCCTTCCTCGAAACCAGCACCGTGGACAGTGCCAAGCACAACTTCAGCTTCACCAGCGAGGTGCGCTACTGGTTCGAGTATCAGGGCGGCGAGAACCTGTCCTTCATCGGCGATGACGATGTGTGGGTCTTCGTGAACGGCAAGCTGGCGGTGGATCTGGGCGGCGTGCACGGCGCGCAAAGCGGCAGCGTCACCCTCGATGCCACGGCGGCCACGACCTTCAACCTCACCCTGGGCAAGATCTACGAAATCGTCGTCTTCCAGGCCGAACGCAAGATCGTCCAGTCGAGCTACAAGTTGACCCTGGGCCAGTTCAACCGCACGCGCACCAACTGCAGCCCGCGATGCGGCGACGGTGTCGTCAACGGCTCCGAGAGCTGCGACAACGGCGACGCCGCCAACTCCGATACCGCCTACGGCGGCTGCACCACCAAGTGCACCTACGGCCCGTACTGCGGGGATGGCAAGGTCGACACCGCCGCCGGCGAGGAGTGCGACGACGGGACCAACAACGCGAAGTACGGCCAGACCACCGGCTGTTTGCCTGGCTGCCGGTTGCCGCACTACTGCGGCGATGGCCACGTCGACAGCCTGTACGGCGAGAAGTGCGACAACGGCGCACAGAATGGCCAGAACCTGAACCTGTGCACCGTCGCCTGCCAGGCCATCGTCCCATGAGCTGCCCCCCAAGAGTGGGGCCATGTGCCGCGATGCTGTGCCTCGTCCTCGGCGGGCTGGCGGGCTGCGGAGGTCCTGCCCCTCGCCCCGAGAACGCGGGCGCGGCCGACGCCGGCATCTGCGGCACGCACATGAATCCAGGCATTCTGAAGCTGACCAACCTTGCGCCCGCAATGGGCGCAACCGTGAACAACCAGGCCATCGTCCACGGCTTCACCGTGGTCAGGGCGCCGGCGGAGTTCAGCAGCTTCCAGCTCAAGTTCGGCCCCTCGCACACCGCCGGCCTGCCCACCCCGGAGAAGCCCAAGTTCCAGCTCACCATCGTGGGTAGCGACATCATCTACCAACTCACCATCGATTCGTGGGCGCACTCCCCGGGTCACGTCGAGATGGTGGCCAGCGGTGGGTACGACTTGGGAAGCTGCACCTGGAACTTCCCGTCCCCCCTCTTCGCTTACGATATTACGGGCGGGCCGGACGGTGGTGCCGGTCCGGAGGCCGGCGGCCGCCTGGATGGCTCCGCCCAGCCCATCGACGGTGGCGTCGACAGTGCCGGCCAACCGGACGTCCCGGAGAACTTCGACCTTCCCGCCGCCGAAACCCCGGGCGGATTGGATGGGGGGGTGGCCGCGGAATCCGGCGCCAGCCTCGATGGCGCGGTCCAGGAGATCGACGCCACGATCGACACCGCGATCGAGCGCGACGTTTTCGGTCCTCGATTCTGATATCGACTGAAAAGGGAGCCCTGAAAGGGATCCCCCCGCCCCCCCACGATGGTGCGCCGCCAGCGAAGCGTGGGCTCCCCACGCGAGCGGATAGTTACTTCAGCTCCGCGTGAACCTCCGAGAGCATCTTGTTCTGGGCCTCGGGATGCTCGGCGAGGTACGCCTCGAGGAGCTTCAGGAACTGCTTCTTGGCGACGGCGGTCATCGGCTTGACGGCCGGCCCCTTGCTGGCCTTGCCCGCCTTGTCCGCGCCGGCGGCCTCGTCGTCTTCGCCCTTGGGCTCGTTCGCCTTGGCGCGCGCCTGCTCCTGGTCCTTGGCCTTCTTGGTCTCAGCCGCGATCTCCTTCTCCATCTCTTTCTGGCGCGCTGCCTCGCAGCCCTTGGGCTCGCACTCGCCCGGACAACCGCATTTGGCCTTCTTCTCGCAGGTGCAGGTGGTGCCGTCGCCGCGGCACCCGCACGCGTTCAGCGGTGGCTTTTCCGCGCGCGCGAGATTGCCGCCCGCCGCGGGCACGATGAGCGCCGCGGCCAGCGCCAGTGTCGAAACGATGCTTTTCATTCTACTATTCCTTCCGTGTAGGCGACCGTCTGCATTCGCTGAAGCCGACCCTCGACGGGAAGATATCACAAGGTGCTACGATGCGATCCATGTTGGCATACCGAATCCCGCGACCGTCCGTGACCGCTGTCCTTGCCTTGGCCGCGCTCGGTGGCTGCGCGCCCTCGCTTTCCACGTTTCAGACCGCGGCAGTGCCGCCCACGGGGCATTTCAGCGCCGCGGTTGGCATGGAGGGGTCGATTCCCATCGGTACGCTCTACGACGCCTACAGCACGGGTAAGGATGTGCTGGAGAAGGCCGAGGCCGGCCAGACCCTAACGAGCGCGGAGAAATGGCAGGCCTTCGACACCGGCATGGAGCTTATCCTCAGCCCGCCGTCCGTCGGCTACCATCTCAGCCTCGCCTACGTGCCGTGGAAGCGTCTGGAGGTGTCGCTGCGCTACGCCGGCTCGGCCTTACGCCTGGGCACCCGTTACCAGCTCCTCGATCGCGCCACTGGCCCCTTCGACATGAGCGTCGGTCTAGGGGTTTCGCGCTTCACCTACGACATCCCCATCAGCGACTACGTGCCCATCTTGAAAATGGATGATTTCACGCGCTGGCAGCTCGACGTGCCACTGCTCATCGGCATGCAGAACCGCTGGTTCCGCACCTGGCTCGGACCGCGCTTCGTGGCGACCTTCTTCGATGCTGCCCTTCGCCTGGACTTGCAGGTCGAACAGCGCGTCCTCGCCTCGATGTCCGGCAGCGCGTACTACGTCGGTGGCCAGGGCGGCATCGGCTTCGGCTACCGCTGGGTCTTCCTCGCCTTCGAGCTGACCATCACGGAGATGATGGGGAGCGCGCGGTTCAACGCCCCACTCATCACCGACTCGCCCAGCCGCACCGTCGATCTGTCCGGCCTAGTGATCTACCCGACCCTCGGCCTCATGGGCGAGTTCTAGTCCCTGGAACCTAGGCCCGCACGGAGGACTCGGGCGCCTTGGTCGCCCCGGGACCCGCCATCTCCATGGACACGGTTTCGAGTGTCTGTTCCAGCACGTCCTGGATGCGCTTGACGAACGACAGTTCGAGATCGTTGCGGACACTTTCCGGGATGTCGACCATGTCCTTGCGGTTGCGGTCGGGCAGGACGACGCGCCTGATGCCGGCGCGGTGGGCAGCCAGCACCTTTTCCTTGATGCCGCCCACCGGCAGGACGCTGCCGCGCAGGGTGATCTCGCCGGTCATGGCCACGTCGCCGCGCACCCGCCGGCCGGTAAAGAGCGACGCCAGCGCCACGGTCATGGCCACGCCCGCGGACGGGCCGTCCTTGGACACCGCGCCCGCCGGCACGTGCAGGTGGATGTCGACTTTCTCGAAATCGGGACCGATGCCCAGCTCATCGACGTGCGTGCGCACCCACGACAGCGCGGCGCGCGCTGATTCCTTCATGACGTCGCCGAGATGCCCGGTGAGAATGAGGTTCCCCTTGCCGGTCATCTGCGAGGCCTCGATGAACAGAATGTCCCCGCCCGAGGGCATCCACGCCAGTCCGGTGGCCACGCCCGGCACTTCCGTGCGCTCGGCGATTTCCGAGAAAAACTTCTGCGGGCCGAGCAGGTCGGCGATCTTCTCGGGCGTCAGCTTGGGCTCGTAGGACTCGTTCTCGGCGACCTTGACCGCGATGCCGCGGATGACGTTGGCGATCTCGCGTTCCAGGTTGCGCACGCCCGCCTCGCGCGTGTACTGCTCGATGATGATGGTGATGGTCTCATCGTCGAAGACGATCTGCGATGCCGTGAGCCCGTGCTCGGAAACCTGCTTGGGCGCCAGGTGGCGCTTGGCGATCTCCAGCTTCTCATCCCGCGTGTAGCCTGGGAGCTCGATGACCTCCATGCGGTCGAGGAGCGCCGGCGGGACGGTTTCCAGCGTGTTGGCCGTCGCGATGAAGATGACGCTGGACAGATCGTAGTTGACCTCGAGGTAGTGGTCCGAGAACGAGTGATTCTGTTCGGGATCGAGAACTTCGAGCAGCGCCGCCGCAGGATCGCCGCGGAAATCGGAGCCCAGCTTATCGATCTCGTCGAGCATGAACACGGGGTTCTTGGTGCCCACGCGGCGCATGCCCTGGATGACCCGGCCCGGTAGCGCGCCGATATAGGTGCGCCGGTGCCCGCGGATCTCGGCCTCGTCGCGCACCCCACCCAAGGAGACGCGAATGAACTCGCGCGAGAGCGAGCGCGCGATGGACTTGCCGAGGGAGGTCTTGCCCACGCCGGGCGGCCCCACCAGGCAGAGGATCGGCCCCTTCTTGCCCGGCGCCAGCTTGCGTACCGCCAGGTACTCCAGCATGCGCTTCTTGACCTTCTGCAGGTCATAATGGTCGTTGTCGAGCACGGTGCGCGCCTGCTCGAGATCGAGCGTGTCCGTGGTCTGCTTGGACCACGGCAACTCCACCAGCCATTCGAGGTAGGTGCGCTGCACGGTGTACTCCGCCGACGAGGGCGCCATCTGGCGCAGCCGGTCGAGTTGCTTGCGCGCCACCTTGACCGTCTCCTCGTTCATGCCGGACGCCTTGATCTTCTCGTCGAACGAATCGAGATCGCCGCCGTCCTCGCCCTCGCCCAGCTCGTCCTGGATGGCCTTGAGCTTCTGGCGCAGCACCGCCTCGCGCTGGTGCTTGGAGAACTCCTCACGCACCTGCGTGTCGATCTTCTGCTTGACCTTGATGAGCTCGACCTTGCGCTGCAGCAGCACGAGCAGACGGCGCAAGCGCTCGGCGACGTCGACCTCGACGAGAAGCGAGGCGCGTTCTTCCGCCGACAGATCCACGGTCGCCGCGGTGATGTCGCCCAGGCGCGCGGGGTCCTTGTTCTGGTCGAGGATCTGCGCCGCTTCGTCGGGAATGTCGGGTGAGATGGCGATGAGCTGCTTGGCCACGTCATACACCGCCATACCCAGCCCATCGATCTCGATGGGATCCTTGCGGATCTCGACCAGCGGCTCATAGGAAGCCAAGAGGAAGGGCTTTTCCTGCACGAAGCCGGTCACGCGCCGGCGCTCGATGCCGCGCAGCACCGCGGTCACCCGATTCTCGGCCGCCTTGACGATACGAACGACCTCGCCCTCGACGCAAATGCCGTAGAGATCGCTGCCCGCCGGCTCCTCGACGTCGGCGTCCTTCTGCGTGCCCACCAGCAGGTGCACGCCCTTGCCGGGCAAGCTCTCGATGAGGCGCAACGAGGACAGGCGCCCGATCTCGACGGGCATCACCGCGCCGGGGAAGAGGACCAAGTTGCGCAGCGATAGGAGGGGTAGGGTCTTTTGTGCTTCAGGCGGGCTCATGCGTCTCTCCCAAAGTTAGGCGGGCGCGAGCTCGGCCGCAAGGCCCGCGACGGAAATTCTGGTGGGCCACGCCACAGCTTGGGCGAGGGTTGGCGCATGTCAAAAACCCCGCACCTTCGCGGCCTTGGCCAAACGGTCGAACTCCTCGACCGCGGCGCGCGCGGCCTTGTCTTCCTGGTCCAGCTTGGGAATGACGATCTCGATGCGGCAAAACTGGTCGCCGCGCGAGCCGTCCACATGCTTGACACCCTTGCCGCGCAGGCGCAGGCGCGCGCCGCTGGAGGTGCCGGCGGGTACCGTTACCCGCACCGATCCGTCGACGGTCGGCACGTCCACCTGCGTGCCCAGGCAGGCCTCGGCCACGGTGAGCGGCAGCGCCAGCTCGATATCGCGGCCGCTCCGCCGAAGGTGCGCATCCGGCCGCACCGTCACATCGAGGTAGAGGTCGCCCGGCCGTCCGTTCTTCGGGGCATGGCCGCCCTGCCCCGGCACGCGCAGGCGGCCGCCACTCTCGACGCCCGCGGGAACATTGACCTCCACGATCTTGCCCGATCCCGTGCGCAGCGTGCGCCGGGTGCCAAGCGCCGCCTCGCGAAACCCGACCTCGAGCGTGCTCTCCATGTCGGTGCCACGACGGGGGACACGCGTCTGGCCCGTGGGGCCGGCGCCGCCGAATAGCGTCGAGAAGAGATCGCCGAGGTCGCCGAAGCCGCCGCCGCCGCCACCCCGCTGGCCGCCCGCGCGCAAATCGCCGAAGATCTGCGAGAACGCGTCGGCGTCGAAGCCCTGCGGCATGCCGTCGGCGCCGACCGGCTCATGGCGCAAGCGGTCATACTCCTGCCGCTTCTTGGGGTCCGAAAGCACGCCGTAGGCGTCGCCGACTTCCTTGAACCGCTCGGTCTTCTTCTTGTCGCCGCCAGTGGCATCGGGGTGGTTCTGCTTGGCCAGCTTGCGGTAGGCCTTCTTGATGGTCTCCGCGTTGGCGGTCTCGGGCACCCCGAGTATGGCGTAGAGATCTTTCATGTCAGGCGCTGCCGCTCGCAGTCTCCTTCAGCTTGCGGCGGAATACGAGCCCCTCGTCCTTGCGATCCACGATGATGGTGTCCCCGGGCAGGAACTCGCCGGC
Source organism: Pseudomonadota bacterium (assembly GCA_017881285.1). Classification (GTDB taxonomy): domain Bacteria; phylum Myxococcota_A; class Polyangia; order Fen-1088; family Fen-1088; genus Fen-1118. The sequence goes on from JADGRD010000068.1 coordinate 6,926, forward strand.
GATGAGCCGCTTGGCCAGGGGGTTTTGCAGATAGGTCATGATTGCGCGCTTGAGCGGCCGGGCGCCGTAGGTCGGATCGTAACCTTTTTCGGCCAGGAACGCCCGCGCCGCGGGCAGGAGCTCGATGCCGAGATCACGCTCGACGAGCAGCTTGCGGAAGTGCTCGACCTGCAGGTCCACGATGCGGTCGATGTCCCCGCGCGAGAGCCGTTCGAAGACCACGATCTCGTCGACGCGGTTCAAGAACTCCGGGCGGAAGGTGTGGCGAAGCTCGTCCAGCGCGGCCTCGACGTCCGGCTGCGCGCCGAGCAGCTTGTGGCTGCCCACGTTCGAGGTCATGAGGATGACCGTGTTCTTGAAGTCCACCGTGCGGCCCTGGCCATCGGTGAGGCGCCCGTCATCCAAAAGCTGCAGGAGTACGCTCCACACGTCGCCGTGGGCCTTCTCGATCTCGTCGAAGAGCACCACCGAATAGGGCCGCCGGCGCACGGCCTCGGTCAGTTGCCCGCCTTCGTCGTAGCCGACGTAGCCGGGCGGCGCGCCGATGAGTCGTGAGACGGAGTGCTTCTCCATGTATTCCGACATGTCGATGCGCACCATGTGCGTTTCGTCGTCGAAGAGGAACTCGGCCAGGGCGCGCGCCAGCTCGGTCTTGCCCACGCCGGTGGGCCCGAGAAAGATGAACGAGCCAATGGGCCGGTTGGGATCCTGCAGACCCGCGCGCGCGCGGCGGACGGCGTTGGCCACGGCCTCGACGGCGGTATTCTGGCCGACCACGCGCCGGTGCAGACGCTCCTCCATGTTGCCCAGCCGCGCCTGTTCGCCCTCGAGCATCTTCTCGACGGGGATGCCGGTCCACTTGGAGACCACGGCGGCGATGTCCTCCTCGGTGACTTCCTCGCGCAGGAACGAGCCCGTGGTCTGCGCCGCCTTGAGCTCTTGGTTCTTGACCACGAGCTGCTTTTCCAGCTCGGGTAGGCGGCCAAAACGCAGCTCGGCCGCGCGGTTCAAGTCACCTTTGCGCTGGAGGAGTTGCGATTCCGTCTTGACGCCCTCGATCTCTTCCTTGAGCTTCTGGATCTTGCCGATGATTTGCTTTTCCCGCTGCCAGGTCAGCTTCATGGCGGCCACCTGCTCGCGCAGCTCGGCGATCTCGGCCTCGACCTCGGCAAGGCGCTTCTTCGACGCGTCATCCGACTCTTTGGCCAGTGCGGATTGTTCCATCAAGTGGCTCGTGAGCCTGCGCTCGAGTTGATCGATGGGCTCGGGCAGCGACTCGATTTCCATCTTGAGCCGGCTGGCGGCCTCGTCGACCAGGTCGATGGCCTTGTCGGGCAGCTGCCGGCCCGAGATGTAGCGGTGGGAAAGCTTGGTGGCGGCGACCAGCGCGGCGTCGCGGATGCGGATGCCGTGGTGGACCTCGTAGCGTTCCTTGAGGCCGCGCAGGATGGCGATGGTGTCGTGCAGCGACGGCTCCCCGACCACCACGGGCTGAAAGCGCCGTTCGAGCGCCTTGTCCTTCTCGATGTGCTTGCGGTACTCGTCGAGCGTGGTGGCGCCGATGCAGCGCAGCTCGCCGCGCGCCAGGGCCGGCTTGAGCATGTTGGCCGCGTCGACGGCGCCCTCGGCCGCGCCCGCCCCGACCAGGGTGTGCAGCTCGTCGATGAAGAGGATGATCTTGCCTTCCGCGGCGGCAATCTCCTTGAGCACCGCCTTCAAACGATCCTCGAATTCGCCACGGTACTTGGTGCCGGCGATGAGCGCGCCCAGGTCGAGGGCCTGGATGCGCTTGTCTTTGAGCGACTCGGGCACGTCGCCCGAGGCGATACGCTGGGCGATCCCTTCGACGATGGCGGTCTTGCCCACGCCGGGCTCGCCAATGAGCACCGGGTTGTTCTTGGTGCGCCGGGACAGCACCTGCATCGCGCGGCGCACCTCCTCGTCGCGGCCGATGACGGGGTCCAGCTTGCCCTTGCGGGCCAGGTCGGTGAGGTCGCGTGTGTACTTGGCCAGCGCCTGGTAGCGCCCCTCCGCCTCGGGATCCGTCACCCGCTGGCTGCCGCGCACGTCGAAAAGCGCCTTGAGCAAGTCGTCGCGCCGCACGCCCGCCTCGCGTAGGATCCGGCTGGCGTCGCCCACGTCCTTGGCCAGCATGGCCAGGAGGAGGTGCTCGCTGGAAACGTACTCGTCCTTGAATTCCTCGGATTGCCGCGCGGCCTCGTCGAGGAGGTCCTTGAGCCGGCGGCCGACGAAACCCTCGGCCGTGCTGCCCCGCACCTGCGGCTGCTTGCCGATGGCCTCGTCGGCCTTGCGGCCGATGGCCTCGGCGTCGGCGCCCAGCTTGCGCAGCACCGCCAGCACGACACCGTCCGCCTGGCCCACCAGGGCAGAGAGCAGGTGCTCGGGCGTCACCTCCTGATGCGCGCGCTGATCGGCCAGGTCGTGGGCGGCGGCCAACGCCTCCTGTGCCTTGATGGTGAACTTGTCCAGTCGCATGATCCTGGGTCATTGGATAAGCACGAGCCGCATCCGGACAAGGAAGGGCGTGCGGGGCCGGCAAGCGGGCTATTTCTGCCTGGGCAGGGTGAAGAGGCGGGCCGGCGCCGACTCGTCGAAGACGATCTCGACGATGTGGCCCTCCATGGTCACGGGGCCGACGGTGACGTTCTCCTTGTGCCAGACGCGCACGCCGTCCACCACGCGCCAGTCCGAGAAGCGGGTGACGTAGGGAACCTCCCCGCCCTGCGACGACTGCACCCCCTTTTCCCAGATGCGCAGGTGGCTCTTGGCGTCGAAGCAGGCGATGGATGGCTTGCCCTGGGGCTTGGCCAGTTCTACGCATTCAAGGGGCGGCGGCGGCGCATCGCCCGGTGGCGCGACCGCGCGAACCGGGGCGTAGATCTCGTCGAGCCGCCATTCCGAATTCCAGGTCGCCGCGATGCGAACCTCGTCGGCCTCGGCGCCCTTGAGCACGCGCAGCCCGAAGATCGGATCGTCGCCCCAGGCGGTGCGGCCGTCGTAGCCCCGGCGGAAGGTCCCCATGCCCGGCGTGGAGGACATGCTGAAGACCTTCCCGCCCCGCACGAGACGCGTTTCCTCCTGGCTCTTGAAATTCATGGCCTTGACCGAGACCTCGCGCTTCACGCGCATGCTCTTGTGCTTCTTCCACGCCTTTTCGTCGCCGATGGCCCGGGCGTAGTCGGCGAGGACGAGCTTGGCGTCGCGGAGAGAACCGGGCGTGACCGTCGGGGCCGGCGGCGCGCCCGCGTCAAGAGCGGCCGCGAGAACGATGAGGGCGATCATGGTGTCGCCCATGCTTGGGCTCAAAGCGCGGGTCCGTCAAGTGCCCGTTCACTTCGCCGCGCGCGCCAGCAGCACGGCCTCGTCGAGCACGAGGTCCTGCCCGGCGAGCAGGCTGGCACGGGTCTCGAGCACGCGGCGGTCGGGCTGCACGCCGCGGCCCTCGATGGCCACGCCCTTGGGCGTCTTGAAGCCGGCCACCGGTATCTGAATGACCGCGCCGCCGGGCAGAGCCTCGATGGTCGAGCCCAGCGCCGCGCCCACGGTGCTTTCGCCGACCACGCTGGCGCGCTTCGCTTCCTGCAAGCCCGCGGCCAGGATCTCCGAGGTGGAAGCGCTGCCCTCGTCGGTGAGAATGACGACCTTGCCGGTGAAGGGCTTGCTGCCGAGCGAAGGCGCGGCCACCAGGTTGTTGGCGAAATCGCGGAATTGGATCATACCCAGGTTGGTTTCCGTCGACACCAGCCGCGCGGCGAGGGGGATAG
>JADGRD010000633.1 GCA_017881285.1 Pseudomonadota bacterium
TGGGGATGCACCTTGTCCCTTCGGGACCTAGGGCCTGCCACACCTGCCCCTGCCCCACGCGGCTTCGCCGCGCCCGTCGCCGGCCTCTGTGCCCGAGCTGCACCCGGCGCGCCCGCCGCCATCTGATCAAGTTTCCGCGAGAGGTGGCATCGTACGGGTGACGGTGCGAGGAGACCGTGTACATCTTGGCGGCCACGCCATCACCGTCATGCGAGGAGTGCTCTCGGCCTAACCCGGGAGCGGGATTCGCGGTATCATCGCAGACGTCGCTGAAGACTTGATTGCCCATGGTTTCTCCCAGGCACATGAGACGGACTTGCCTTCTGGCCGTCGCCGCGATGGCGATGTCCTCCGCTCAGTCCGGTTGTTCGTTCTTGATGGTGAAAGGTCCGCCATCTCCGGACGAGCCGATCCAGGATTGGGCCGAGGAGGGTTTTGCCTGCACGGAGGTGAACACGGCGCCCAGGGCAGACGTCGTTCTCGCTGCCATTGGGGGTGGGATCAACTTCGTGGCGTTGGGAACAGCAACAGGTACGCCGCCCCCGAACCAAACTGCCCAGCAGCGCCAAGATAGCGAGACCCGTTGGGCAATCATGTTCTGGAGTGGGCTTGCCATTGCCGGAGTAGCCACCGTATCTGCTCTCTGGGGGTTCCGGAACACTCGCAAGTGCCGGGAGTACGTAGAGTCTCCAAGGACCAGAAGGGCACTTCGACTACAAAGGGAAGCGGCCCTGCAAGCCGAAAGCGCGGGAGCCAAGCCCGCCCCATAGCCAGTCCGCCGGAAGCCCTGCTAGTTTCGGCCCGCGCCCAGGCCTGCGTCGAAGGACGGACTGCCGAGCACGATGTTCCCCGCTAAGCCGGACCCTATCCATCCAAACCAGGTCGGCTACAATCCTATGGGCGACGTGTGGTACGCCGCCATCAAGCCAATCCTCCCGTGACCAAGCAACCATGAAACCATATGAACAATGGCCCAACCTGGGACGGCCATCGCTTGCCACGGCTCTTGTCCTCAGTGGTCTTCTTGCTTGCGCGCACGGTAGCTCCGATGCCGGCGTGAGTGGAGGCAAGGGCGGGGGCGCAAGTGGTGGCAAGTCCACTGACGCGTCGTGGACCATCGCCTCTCCCGGCAACGTCATTCGCGCAACCGTGCAGCTCATCGACAAGGGTACAGCGGCCGGCTACACCGCAGGCGTCAAGCTGTATTATCGCGTAGAGGCCGGTGGACCCTCCTCATACAGCGCTGTGCTCGACGACTCACCCCTGGGTATCACGCGCGCCGATGCGGGCTTCGTGTCTGGTCTGACTTTTGATTCGGCGGGTGCCGTCACTGCTGTCGACGATACGTACGCCATGCTCACGGGCAAGAAGAGCAGCATCCACGCCACCGCCAACGAGCGCGTCTTGACCTTCCGAGCGAGCGCGCAGAACAGCGTCGAGCTCGTGCTGCGTGCCTACGACGGCGGTTTCGCCTTCCGCTACAAGTTCCCCGAGACCAATGCAACCGTGCAGTCGGTGACCGGGGAGAGCACGGGCTTCAAGATCCCGTCGGGTAGCCACGCCTGGATGCTTCCCTACGATGTCGCGGGCACGTACACGCCGGCCTACGAGAACACCTGGCGCAGCGACCTTGCCGTGGGTACGCAGGCGCCCAGCGGGACAGCGGGATGGTGCTTGCCGGCGCTCTTTCAGACCCCGGGCAACTTCTGGGTGCTCGTCGGCGACACCGACGTCACCGGTTCGTACTTCGCCGCACACTTGGCAGCCACTGCGCCGAACAACCTGTACAGCATCGCCATGCCTGCTGCAGACGAGGCCAACGCCACCGGCGCCGTGAATCCGCAATCCACGCTACCCTGGACGACCCCATGGCGCACGGTCGTCGTCGGGGCCACGCCCGGAGCAATCTTGGAATCCACCATGCCGACTGATTTGGCGTCGCCGTCGGTTATTGTCGACACCTCATGGATCAGACCTGGGCGCGTGTCCTGGTCGTGGTGGTCGGCAGACACCAGCCCGAGCAACTACAGAGAGCTCACTCCCTTCATCGACCTGGCGCAAACCATGACCTGGGAGTACAGCTTGATCGATGCCGGCTGGGACACCATGACCGGTGGGACGTATCAGTCCCTGCTCACCTACGCCAATCCGAGAAACGTCGGGCTCATCCTTTGGTACAATAGTGGCGGTCCGAACAACTCGGTTGCCCAGTATGGTCCGCGCGATCGGCTCAATGACCCGAGCAAGCGGAAGACGGAATTCCAGACCATCAGTCAGGCGGGCGTCAAGGGCGTCAAGATCGACTTCTTCATCAGCGACAAGCCCACGATGATGCAATACTACCTAGACATCTTGAAGGACGCGGCCGCGAACCATCTGATGGTCAACTTTCACGGCTCCACCATCCCGCGAGGATGGCAGCGCACCTATCCCAATCTCATCACCGCCGAAGCCGTGCGCGGCGCCGAGAATTACAAATACGACACCGCTTTCCCAGCCGGGGTCCCGCGACGAAACACCATTCTGCCGTTCACGCGCAACATAATGGCGTCCATGGACTTCACGCCGGTGACGTTCTCGGACTCGGTCTACGCCCACGTAACCACCTACGCGCACGAGCTTGCAACGTCGGTCGTCTTCGAGTCGGGATGGCAGCACTTCGCTGACAAGGTGAGCGCCTACACTGGCTTGCCCGCCGGTCCCAAGACATTCCTGCAGCAGGTTCCCACCACCTGGGACGACACCCGCTACGTGCAAGGCACGCCTGGCCAGCTCGTGGTACTCGCCCGTCGCAAGGGAGGCGTGTGGTACGTCGCGGGCATCGCGGGCGATTCCCAAACACGCAACTTGACCGTGCCGCTTACCTTTCTCGATTCCGGCTCGTACACGGCAACGCAGATCGCGGACGGCACCAGCGACCGAACCTTCAGCGACGTCACCACGCGCACGGTGACCGCGGCCGATTCCCTGGCGCCCGCGCTTCGGGGCAATGGCGGCTTCGTGGCACGCCTGGTCCCAGCGACAAACTGACGAGGCAACCGCGCGAAGTATATCCCGTGGGCCGAGCTTCTCCACAGCACCTTAGGTTCCGAGATCGTCTGCGCCAAGTGCTAGTCGCCACTGCGCCTCATCGCGCTCGTCAAGAACCGTGACATCGCCAAGAAGATCCTCCTGGGGATGCACCTTGTCCCTTCGGGACCTAGGGCCTGCCACACCTGCCCCTGCCCCACGCGGCTTCGCCGCGCCCGTCGCCGGCCTCTGTGCCCGAGCT
>JADGRD010000634.1 GCA_017881285.1 Pseudomonadota bacterium
ACGGTGGACGTCTCAGCGAGGACGTCTGGCACCGTCCCGGTGGCGGGGGAGGGCGGGCGCGTGTGCTTTCCGAGGGAGATCTCTTCGAGAAGGCGGGAGTGAATTTTTCGGAGGTGTCCGGTGAACTAGATGTTGTCCTGGCGCGTGGCCTGCCGGGCGAAGGCAAGACGTTCTGGGCCAGTGGTGTTTCCCTGGTCCTCCACCCGCGCAGCCCACGGGTTCCCACGCTACACGCGAACCTGCGTTGCCTGTCGCGGGGCGGGACCGTGTGGTTCGGTGGCGGCACGGATCTCACGCCGTACTACGTCGTGGACGCGGATGTGGTCTTGTTCCATCGCTCGCTTCGGGCCGTCTGCGATCGGCACCATGATGCGCTCTACGAGCGGCTCAAGGCCTGGTGCGACCGCTACTTCTTCCTTCCGCACCGGAACGAGCCTCGCGGCGTGGGCGGCATCTTCTTCGACTATTTCGGCGCCGGAGCCGAGGCCACCACCGGGGAGCCCACGCCGCCGACGGCGACCGATTGGGAGAAGGACCCCGAGCGCGTCTTCACCTTCGTGCGCGACGTCGGCGAGCACGTGCTCGACGCCTACGCCACTATCGTCACCCGCCGGCGCGACGAACCCTGGGGCGAACGAGAGCGCGACTGGCAACTCCTGCGGCGCGGCCGCTATGTCGAGTTCAACCTGGTCTACGATCGCGGGACCACCTTCGGTCTGCGCACCGGCGGCCGGACGGAATCGATTCTGATGTCGCTGCCGCCGGCGGCGCGCTGGCGCTACGCGACCGAGCCCGAGCCCGGCTCTCCGGAGGCGGCCTCGCTCGCCGCCATTGTCGCTCGCCGCGATTGGGCGGCCGCGCGGGATTGAGCCGCGGCCGCGTTTTGCGGCCGGCGTCGTTGCCTGTTACGCTGGATCGAGGATCGGTCCAACCCACGACAACGGAGGGATTCAACATGCAACGACGGGATGGAGTACTGGCAGTGCTCGTGGCACTGGGGCTTGGCGTTGGGTGTGGCGGTGATGACAAGTCAATCCCGCTGACGGGTCTTCCACCCAAGCTCGCCCAGGCGCTGTGCACGGCGTATCAGAACTGCTACGGGCCGATCTTCGAGCTGTTCGTGAACGGCGGCGATTGCGTCGCCGTCACCGAGCAGCGAATTGACAACGGGACTTTTCCAATGCTTGCCGGCGAGATCGACCAGGGTAAGCTGGTCTACAACGGGGCGAAGGCGCAGGCCTGCCTCGACAGCCTGGCGGTGCGCACCTGCGCGCAGATGCTCGACCGCGACTCCGCCGCGTGTCTGGCCGCCCTCGACGGGACGGTGGCCATCGGCGGGGCTTGCACGCTCGACGAGGACTGTCAAGGTGAGGCGATCTGCAAGTCGTCGAGCGGAACTTGTCCCGGCCAGTGCACGCCCTTGCTGGTGGCGGGCCAGGCTTGCGCCAAGGACGCCGACTGCCAGAGCGGCCTGCAATGCTCGTCGGCGACGCAGCTCTGCGTGCAGCCCGCGGCCGACGGCCAGGCGTGCGAGTACGGCGCGCCCCCGTGCGGTCCCGGCCTGCTCTGCCTGGGCAAGGACGACACCAATCAGACCCCGGGTACCTGCAAGACGCCGGCCGGGGCACTGTCCGCCGCGGCGGGCGCGGCCTGCGACGCGAGCAACGGCCTGCTCTGTCAGTCGGGCTCGTCGTGCGTGGCCGACAGCTACACGTTGCTGCCCACCACGGTCAACTGGCTGTGCGTGACCACCGGCAGCTACGCGGCCGGCGGTGCGTGCAAGCCCGGCTTCCCCGATGCCTGCGCGAGCGGCAACTATTGCCAGACTGGCAGCGGACTGGCCGCTCTCACCGGAACTTGCATCACCATCCCCTCCTCGGGCGAGGCGTGCGGCACCGGGTTGTCACAGTGCCAACCCGGCGCGGCTTGCGTGTCGGGGCTCTGTCAGAACCTCGTGGTCAACGGCGTGAGCTGCACCGGCGATGCCATGTGCTACAGCGAAAAGTGCGGCCCGAGCGGCGGCTGCGAGGCCAAGGTGCCCTGCAAGTAGCTTGGTGTTCACCACCGGTCTCTGTGTGCTCTGTCTCCTCTGTGTCCTCGGCGGCTATCGCTGTCCAAGGGCACGCTGGTGGAGCGCCATGTGGCCGCGTTGGATGCCTTCGCCGGCCAGGGCTCGGAGCGCGGCCAGGTTCTGCGCCAGGCCGACGCTGCCGATGATGCCCGCCAGCTCGCGCGCCGCGGTGACGCCGAGAATGCGCAGGGCGAGGCGCGCGCCGGGATGGACCGTCAGCGTGCCGCCGACCGTGCCGAGGGCCATGGGCATGGCCAGTCGGCCGGTGAGCGTGTCGCCCTCCACGCGCCAGGTAGCGAGCGGGCGATAGCGGCCGTCGCGGGCCGCGTAGGCGTGGGCACCAGCCTCGACACCGCGCCAGTCGTTGCCGGTGGCGATGACCACGGGATCGACGCCGTTCATGATCCCCTTGTTGTGCGTGGCCGCGCGGTACGGGTCGTCCTCGGCGAAGCGCGAGGCCGCCTCGATGGCGCGCGCCATCTCCGCCCCTTGTTCCTCCACCCTGCGGGATGATGCCTGGGCGGACATTTCCCCAGCGAGCGCGGCGAAGGGGACGCGGGCCACTGCGCGCGTCACGCGCCGGTCGGCCAGGTTGCTCAGAATGCGCAAGCCAACCCGGCCGCGCGCCAGTTGCGCCAAGGGCGGGGCAACGGCCTCGGCCACCGTGTTGACCATGTTCGCGCCCATGGCGTCGCGGCAGTCGATGTGCAGGTGCACGATCAGACGGCGGTCGGGGAGGGCGCGGATCTCGATGCCCCGGCAGCCGCCGCCAAACTGGAGCAACTGGGGCAGGGCGCTATCGGCCATGCCCATGATTTCCAGGCGCGCGGCCAGAAGCGCCGCGGTCGCGGCCACCGGGTCGGCCACCTCGCGCAACTCGACCTGCGCGATCATGATGGACTCGTCCGTTTCGGCGACGAAACCGCCACCCACGCGCGCCATGCGCGCGGCGTTCGAGGCGGCGGCGATGACCGACGGCTCCTCGACCGCCATGGGGATGAGGCGATCCACGCCGTTGATCAGGAAATTGAGCCCCAATCCGAGCGGCAGGGCGTAGCCGCCGACCACGTTCTCGACGATGTGGGCGGCCCCCTGCGTGGCAATCCCGCCAGAGGCGAGGAGGGCCAGTTCCTCTTCCGAGAGTCCAGCTTGCCGGGCCAGCTCAGCCTGGCGTTGGTCGAGGGGGGCGCGGTAGAAACC
>JADGRD010000635.1 GCA_017881285.1 Pseudomonadota bacterium
TCGCGGCCGACACCGTGGTTTCGCTCGCGGGCGAGATCCTGGGCAAGCCCGACGGCGAGGCGCAGGCCGCAGCCATGTTGCAGCGCCTGGCCGGCCACCGCCACGAGGTTTTGACCGCGTACCGCATCCGGTACGGCGAGCGCTTGGTCGAGCGCCTGGTCGGCACGTACGTCACCTTTCGTTCCCTCGACGGCAAGGAAGTCGCCGCCTACCTGGCCTCCGGCGAGTGGTGTGGCAAGGCCGGCGCGTACGCCATTCAAGGGATCGCGGGCAGTTTCGTCACTGACGTGCGCGGCTCGTTCACCAACGTGGTCGGATTGCCCCTCGCCGAGGTGCTGGCCGATCTGCGCGCGCTCGAGGCCTTGCCGGGGTATCCGCCGCCGGCTTTCGGGGTCGCGCCATGACCCGCGCCGAGGAGATCGCCGCCAACCTCGCCAAGGTTCGGGAGCGCGTCGCCACCGCCCTCGTCGCCGCGAAGCGGTCGTCCGCGGGCATGTGCCTTCTGGCGGTCAGCAAGACCGTGTCGGCCGAGGATATCGCCGCCGCGCTCGCCGCCGGCCAGCGCGACTTCGCCGAGAGCTACGGGCAGGAGTTCCGCGACAAGCACCAGGCGGTTGCCGACTTGGCCGCGGCCCAGAAGCTACCCGAGCCGCGCTGGCACTTCATCGGGCCGCTCCAGAAGAACAAGGTCAAGTACGTGGCGGGCAAGGTGGTGCTGGTGCACTCGACCGGATCGGCGGAAGTCCTGGCCGAGCTCGAACGCAAGGCCAAGGCGCTCGATTTGATCCAAGATTGTCTGGTGCAGGTGAACGTGGCTGGCGAGGTCCAGAAGAGCGGCATCGCGCCCGTCGATCTGCCCGCGACGCTCGACAGTTTCGTCCTGGCTTCGCATCTGCGCTGCACGGGCCTGATGGTCATCCCGCCATACGACGAGGATCCCGAGCGCTCGCGACCCCACTTCGCGGCGCTGCGGCGGTTGCGCGACCAGCACTGGCCGGGCGGCCGGCCCAACGTCGTGCTCGCCGAGTTGTCCATGGGCATGAGCCACGATCTGGAAGTGGCCATCGCCGAGGGCGCGACCATCGTGCGGGTGGGCACCGCCATCTTCGGGGGGCGCACATGAGCGAGCCGTCGCTGGCCGACAAGCAACTCTTCCTCGACATGGCCATCGCCGAGGCGGTGTCTGGGGCGCGGACCGGGCAGGGCGGTCCTTTCGGCGCGGTCGTGGTCAAGGACGGCATGGTCATCGCCAAGGCCGCCAACGCCGTGGTCGCGAACAACGATCCGACGGCGCACGCCGAGGTGCAGGCCATTCGCGCCGCGTGCGCGGTCCTGGGGTCGTTCCAACTCGAGGGCTGCGACATCTACGCAAGCTGCGAGCCTTGCCCCATGTGCCTGGGCGCCATCCTGTGGGCCCGGCCGCGCGCCCTCTACTTCGCGGCCACGCGCGCCGCCGCGGCCGCCGCCGGCTTCGACGATGCGGCTTTCTACGAGACCCTCGCTGGTCACGCCGACGCCTCGCCGATCGTCCGCGAACAGGTTCCCTGCGACGACGCCGGCGCTCCCTTCGCCGTGTACGCCAGCCTGCCGGGCAGGGTTCGCTACTGATCTGGTTCGTTCCCCGTCTTCGCCGGTCCGCTGGCCTGCCCAACGCACATCTGAACATGTGCCAGGCATCTTGAAAAGTCATACTCTACCTATGAATTTTCAATGGCGCGTCTTGACATGCAATGCTAGGGTCTCAGGCCATGCTCGTTCGCACTGGCCAGGTCAACGCGGTAGGCAAGCTGCTCGCTGAAAGCAAAGTGGTGGCTTTGCTCGGCGCTCGCCAGATCGGCAAGACCACCCTGGCGCACCAGATCGCCAGGGAGTACGAAGCCGAAGTCACGTACTTCGACCTCGAATCCAGCCGTGATTTGTCGAGACTGGACGATCCGCTTCTCGCCCTGGAGTCCCTGCGTGGATTGGTGGTGCTCGACGAGGTGCAACGACGGCCGGACATCTTTCCCACCCTGCGTGTGCTTGCTGACCGGGCGCGTGGGGCGCGCTTTCTTGTGCTTGGCAGTGCCTCGCCGGAGCGCCTGCGCCAGACCTCCGAAACCCTGGCTGGCCGCATCGCCTTCCACCAACTCGACGGCTTCTCCCTTGCGGAGGTTGGCATCCGCCGGGCTTCCGATCTGTGGCTGCGCGGCGGATTTCCCCGCGCCTTCGTCGCCAAGACGCTGGGCGCCAGCATGCGCTGGCGGCAAGCCCTGGTGTCCACGTACCTCGAACGCGACCTTCCCCAGCTCGGGATCCGGGTGCCGGGCACAACCCTGCGCCGATTCTGGACCATGCTGGCGCACGTCCACGGGCAGACCCTGAACTTGTCCGAGCTCGGCCGTTCGATGGGGATGACCGACGTGACGGTCAGGCACTACGTCGATCTTCTGGCGAGCACCTTCATGGTGCGCGCGCTTGCCCCGTGGCACGAGAACCTGGCCAAGCGGCAGGTCAAGGCGCCCAAGGTCTACATCCGCGACAGCGGAATTCTGCACGCACTTCTCGACATCGGGACCATGCACGCACTGGTGCAGCACCCCAAGCTGGGCGCGTCGTGGGAGGGCTTTTGCATCGAGTCCATCATCGGGCAGCTCGACGCGCGTCCCGAGCAATGCTTCTACTGGGCCACACACGCCGGCGCCGAGCTCGACTTGCTGGTCACGGTGGGTGGCCGGAGAAGGGGGTTCGAGATCAAGCGAACCGTGGCGCCCAAGGTGACAGCCTCCATGCAGGTGGCCCTGCACGACCTCAGGCTCGATTCCCTGGACGTCATCCACGCCGGCCGCGACACGTTTCCCCTGGCCCGCAACATCCGGGCCGTGAGTTTGCACCGGCTGGATGACATCGCGGGTGGGTGATCGATGTGCAAGCAGCTATCCTACCCAAACCATGAACCTCAAATCCGCGCACTGGGCAGCCCTGGCCACAGGCGCGAGACGGCTGGGAAGGCCGAAGGCTGCGCTTCGCTAGCAACAAATCCGGCCTCGTTGCCGAGAACTCCTGCCGGTGCTCTCCACGCAACCAGCAGCAAGCTGTCACACCCACGGGACCGCGGGCGCGTATGAGCGCCATTGTTCCGAAACGACTTTGCTCTATCAAACCATACAGGAGCACTGGGCGACGTTTCTGGCGGATCTGGAAGCTGGAGGCGGCGAACTGCCGGCCTTCGTGCTTGACGAGTTCGAGGCTTACCTGCGCTGTGGCATTCCGGTTCATGGATTTCTTC
>JADGRD010000636.1 GCA_017881285.1 Pseudomonadota bacterium
TCCTTCGGAGGAATGACCTCTTGGTGGTATTTGCGCGACCAGGCCCGGGTTGTTACGGGAAACGCCCGGACCCGGCGCGCCGGGATCGCCGGCCCGTGTTGGCGACCGTCCGCATCCGGAGGAAGATCGCGTGGATAGACGAAGCTAACGGGCCTGGACCGGCTACCTCCTTCGTGGTCGAACCCCTTCCACGACAATGAGCTCCATCGCCACGCACATCCTCGCCTTCGTCCGCCGTCTTTGGTCTAGGTTTGCCCCGCTCCCGGTCGTCGTGGAGCCATTCAGAGTCGCCGCCGCCCTCAGCTGCCGCTCACGACGCGAGCTCGTCCTCGAGAATGCCATCCTTCGCCACCAGCTTGGTGTCCTCCATCGTCGCTCACCCAGGCCGCATATGGGTCCAGGAGATCGACTTCGACTTCTCCTCGCCGCGGCCCTGCTGCCAGCGTGGCGCCAGGCCATCCTTGTCGTGCAACCGGAGACGGTTCTCAGGTGGCATCGATCCGGCTACCGCTTGTTCTGGCGATACCGATCCAGGTCGCGCATCGCCGGCGCTTGGATACCGGCACGGTCGACCTGATCCGCGACATGGCCAAGCGCAACCGTCTCCTTCCTGGCCAACCACGCTGATGCCACCTGGGCATGCGACTTCATCCAGACCCACGACATCCTGTTCCGGCAGGTGTACGCTTTCTTCATCGTGCACCTCGGCTCGCGCCAGGTTGTCTACACGGCAGCCTGTCGACACCCGACGCAGGAGTGGATCACCCAGCAGTTGCGGAACGCGACCATGGACGGCGAGTCGCCGAAGATCCTGCTGCGCGACCGCGACGACAAGTTCGGGGCGTCGTTCGACCGTGTAGCCGAAGGGGTGGGGATCCGGGTGATCAAGTCCGCGGTGCGCGCCCCCGACATGAATGCCGTTGCTGAAAGATTTGTCGGCAGCGCCAGGCGGGAACTCCTCGACCACGTGATTGTCCTTGATGACCAGCATCTAGGTCGGCTTGTCGTCCAGTACAAGGAGTATTTCAACGAGGCAAGACCCCATCAGGGAATCGGGCAGCGGATCCCGGGAAGGCCACCGGCAGCTATCGACATCACGAAGCCCATCGTCGCCAAACCCGTGCTCGGAGGGCTTCACCACGACTACCGGAGAGCCGCGTGATCGCCGGTCTTCTTGACGGACGAGATGGGTAGCCAGCACGGGTGCTGTCCTCGTGATGATGAACACCCTCACGGCCACGCCGGACGCGCCGCGCGTACGACCATCGCCTCCGCGAGCAGGTGATCCGCAGCGGGAACGTATGGATCTCCTTGGATTCCGACGAGAATCGAGCCTTTCAGCGCCCGGATGCCCCCCTGCGCCAGTGACCACGTCCTTCTGGTCTCGTGTCCCAAGCCGGCACGCCCTGGCCTCACGGCATACTGGCGAGCTTGCCCTGGACTGAGCCGCACCTCCCTCGAAGAAAACTCTGGCACCTCCCTCTGGCGGCTCACGGTGGACCGCCCGTGGAGCCCCTTCCCCGAGCTGGTTACGCACTGAGATGTCACTTTCTTGGACCAATATGTTGAGGCCATAGCCGCTGCAAAGCAGCATCTAGGACCAAGGCATTTTTCTGCCCGGAGGATCACATCGAAGCGAAGGGAGTATCTGTCCAAGAGCATGTCGAGGTGCCACCTCGCCACTTTCAATTCCGTGACCTCGCCATCGTGCAGCGAAAGGCCCCGAAGCTCTTGAAGGTATCCGATTTGACTGCGCTCAAATTGGACCGCCGGTATGATATATTTGGACTTCGGCCACCGGCCGGGTCGTCACCGCGCAAAGTTTCAGCAGTTAGGAGGCAACACAATGCATTCTATTTCGAAACTGGTGCTTAGTATCGCGGCGGGAGCTGTCGTTGTATACCCGTTGGGCTGCTCGGAGCCCCAGACGCAATCCGGAGGCACCGGTGGCACCACCGTCATCGGGAGCGGAGGCAGCACGACGGTAGGATCGGGAGGCGCGCAGGGAAGCGGCGGCCAGCCTGGTTCGGGTGGTGTACAAGGGACCGGCGGCACGACTGGCGCCGGCGGCACGACCAGCGGAACTGGCGGCACGATTGGCGCCGGTGGCGTGACCAGCGGAACTGGCGGCACGATTGGCGCCGGTGGCACCGGCACTGGCGGAAGGAGTGGCTCCGGCGGCTGGACCAGCGGCAACGGCGGAAGGAGTGGCCCCGGCGGCTCGACTGGCCCCGGCGGCTCGACTGGCCCCGGCGGCTCGACCGGCGCGGGGGGGACATCCAGCGCGGGCGGCTCGACTGGAACACCAGGCACGGTCAAGAAGTTCTTCGGCAACATCGATACCAACGGTCAAATTCGGTCGGATTTCAAGAGCATGTGGGATCAGTTCAGTCCGGAGAATGCCGGGAAATGGGGCTCGGTGCAGAGTAGCTCGCAGAGTTCGTTCAATTGGAACTCGCTCGACGCCATGTACAAATACTGTCAAGACAACAATATCGTCTTCAAGGAGCACTGCTTCTTCTGGGGTGGGCAGCAACCCGGATTTGTGACCGCCAGCAATGTCATGGACGCCGGCCCGAACTGGATAAAGACATTCTGCGAGCGCTACCCCAAGACCGGAGTGATTGACGTCGTGAACGAGCCGCTGCACAACGTACCGACCAAGTACAATAGCGGCATGGGCGGCGCAGGCAGCACCGGCTATGACTGGATCGTCCAAGCCTTCAAGTGGGCGAAGCAGTACTGTCCGAACGCCGTTCTGGTGTTGAACGACTACAACACCATCGAGTATTCAGGCGAGAACGGCAACATCCAGAAATTGGTGAACGCCGTCGTAAAGGGTGGCGGGCCCATCGAAGCGGTTGGCTGCCAAGGGCACGATGTGGCCAAAGTCTCGGCGAGCACGGTGCTCACATACACCAACAACATCATCAAAGGAACGAGCCTGCCCGTGTACATTACGGAAATGGACATCGGGGTGGCCGACGACACCCAGCAGGCCACGATCATGAAGGATATCGTCACGGAGCTGTGGAACCTCGATCAAGTGAAGGGCATGACCTACTGGGGCTACATTGTCGGATCCACGTGGAGGGCCAACACCGGGCTCATGACAAGTAGCGGTACGAAGCGTGCGGCGTTGACCTGGCTGATGAGCTTCCTCGGCCGTTGACGTCGAGTTCGCGGTTCAAAAGAGAGGTCGCGGTGCGACCTTACCAAGCCGCCCCCAAGGGGCTGGCGTTGCTCGGCGCTCTAGGTGCTCTTCTT
>JADGRD010000637.1 GCA_017881285.1 Pseudomonadota bacterium
CACCCGGGTTGCCGATCTCATGAGCAGCGACTACTCGCCGGAAACCATGTTCGTGGGACTGCAGCCGGCGGAGTTATTCGACGAGGAACTGTACGACTCGCGCGCACCCTTGGCCGCCTTCGCGCAGCAGATCTGCTTCGAGATCATCCAGGCGCCCACGCAGGCCGAGGTGCCCGAGTTTCGCGCCCACGTGGGGAGACTGCGCGCGCTCGGGTACCGCATCGCGATTGGCGACATCGGTGCCGGTGACACGGGCCTGGGCAGCCTGGCGCTGGTCGAGCCCGACGTGGTCAAGCTGGACATGTCGGTGTTTCGCACCACGGAGAGCTTGCGGGTCAAGCGGACGCTTATCCGCGCGCTGGTGCGTCTATCCGAGGATCTGGAATCGTCGTTGATTGCCACCGGGGTGGACAGCGAAGACGAGCGCACCATCTTCACCGGTTTTGGCGGTGACCTGATGCAGGGCCTCCGGTTCGCCGAGCCCGCTTTCCCTTTCCCAACTCCTCGCTTCTAGGGGACTTGTCTTGATCCTCGACCCGAAGCAGTCCGTGTCCGCATCCGGCACCGGGGTCCTCGGCGAAGCCGCCGACGTCCAGCGCCGCCGCATCCTGTCTGCCGCGGCCAGCCTGCGACTCTACGGCTCACTGCTCTTCCTGGTCGTCTCGGCCATCATGTGGCAGCTCTCCGGCGACCCCGAGTGGGGCAGGCAAGTCCCGGTCCTCATCGCCTACGGCACGCTGGCCGCGATCACCTTCGCGACGCAGGGCCGGGCCGTGATGCTGCGGCTGGCGTGGGTGCAGCCCGTGCTGGACGTGGGCTTCATCTACGCCGTGCTTCGCACTGCCCTCCTGATCGAAACCATGAGCGACCAAACTATCGCCGGTCTTGGCGTGGGAGTGTTCGTCCTGCCCATCGCCGTGGGTGGCCTGGCGTTTCGCACCCGCTGTCTGGTTCTGGTGACCCTGCTGGCAACCGCGTGCGAGCTGTCGCTCATGCGGCAGGCCGAGCTGGGCACCCTGCCCATGTTGACCGCGGCCGCGATGTTGCTACTCGCCGCGGCCAGCAGCAAGCTGGCGCGCGAGACCGCCGAGGCCGAGGTCACCCGGCGGATGCTGGCCGAAACGCGCGTCCAGTTCGAGAAACTGGGACACCTTCAGAAGGAAAAGGACAGCCTGGTGCGGGTCATCGTGCACGACATGCGCTCCCCGGTGGGCACCACCATGCTCTCGCTGGAGTACCTGGAGCTGGAGATGCGACGCCATCCCGTCAGCAAGACCTGGTACGAAGCCGTCGAGGAAGCGCTCTCCGGTTCGGGTGACGTGTCCGAGATGATTGCGCAGATCCTCGACACGACGAGGCTGGAGGACGGGCACATCACCCTGAATCTCGCGACCCTCGCGGCCCGGGAGATCCTCGACGAAGCCCGCGCCAGCACCGCCACGCACGCGCGCAGCAAGTCCATCGCCATCGAAGTGGAGGCGGAGCCGGCCCTGCCGGTCGTGGCGGATGCGCCGCTTTTTCTCCGGCTGCTGCAAAGCCTGCTCACGACCACAATCCGCCGCACGCCGAGGGGAGGCCGCATCCTGCTCGAGGCAGCCCGGCGCGCCGGCGAGGTGTCTATCGCGGTTCACAGCACGGCTGCGGCGATCCCGCCCGAGCAGCGCGGAACCACCTTCGACAAGTTCCAGCCTGGCGATCAGGGCGCGCGACGCCTGTCGGGCTGGGGACAGGGGCTCCATTTCTGCCGGATGGCCGCCGAGGCGCACGGAGCCACCTTGGGCGTTGAAACCTGTGAGGGCTGGCCATCGTCCTTCGTCATCCACATGCCGACGAAGACGGCGGAAGGCCGGGTGGGCGTCAAGGCCACGCGAGCATCCCACAATCCCGCGATCGCCGCGTGAGGGTCTCCCCGCCTCGCCCCGCTCCGCGGGGAGAGGCCGCTGCGCAAAGCGCAGCGGGTGAGGGGGGCCTCACCCGAGGTCGCTCCGATCCTGCATCTCCTGCCGCAGGCGCCGGAACTCGCCTTCCAGGCCCGCGAAGGCGGTTGCGACGTCGGGATCGAAATGCGTTCCGTTGCCGACCTGGACCATCCGACACGTGTCCTCGTGGCTGATCGCGGGCCGGTAGCAACGCTTCGAGGTCAGGGCGTCGTAGAAATCCGCAAGGGCGACGATGCGCGCAGCCAGCGGGATGGCCGCGCCTTGCAGACCATCGGGGTAGCCGGTGCCGTCCCACCACTCGTGGTGCGACCTGGCCACCTCGGCGCCCATGCGCAGAAACTGGTTGTCGGGATGGTGTTCGAGCACCGCGGCCAGCGTCCTGGCGCCAAGTGCGCAGTGCTTCCTCATCTCCTCGAACTCGTTCGGGGATAGCTTCCCGGGTTTGAGCAAGATGGCGTCGGGCGTGCCGACCTTGCCGATGTCGTGCAGAGAGGCGGTCAGGTACAGGTTCTCGATGAAGGCGGAGGTCAACTCCGTCACGTGCAAACCCAGCTCGCGCATTCGCTCGCCCAGCATCCTGCTGAAGGCTCGCACCCGCTCGATGTGCTGGCCGGTGTCGTCGTCGCGAGCCTCGGCCAGCTTGGCGAGCGCGAAGATGGTCGCCAGATGGGACGCGGTGACCGTCTTGACCTGCTCGGCAATCCGCTGTTCGAGTTGCGCGTTCTGCGACACCAGCGCCAACTGCAGGCGTCGAAGGCGCAGATGTGTCTTGATGCGGGCAAGCACCACCTCCTCCTGGAACGGCTTGGATACGAAATCCACCCCGCCGGCGCGAAAGCCCTCGACCTTGTCGTCGCTGCCCTGCAAGCCGCTGATGAAAATGACGGGAATGCCGCACAGCCGCTCGTCCTGCTTGAAGTGAAGGCACACCTCCACGCCGGACATCTCCGGCATGCGGACGTCCAGCAGGACGAGATCGGGCGGATCCGCCTGGGCCGCCTTGATGGCCTGCCTGCCGCTGGTCACCGGCCGGGGCACCAGGCCCCCGCGTTTGAGGACGGCGGTCAGAAGCCGCAGGTTGTCGGGGGAATCGTCCACCATGAGGATCTTGCTGCCTTGCACGTCGTCTTCCAATTTGTCCCTCCCGTCGATCAACGCAGAAACTCCTGCATGCCCTCGTAGTCGAAGCGGTCCGCCATCCGCCGAAGCGCGGCGGCGACAGGCGGGTGCGTGATTCGGATGATTTCGACGATCTGGTTGATCTCGTCGTGGTTCGCGGCGACTGCTGCCTCGCGAAGCCTGGCCAAGACATCATCGGGAAGCGTTC
>JADGRD010000638.1 GCA_017881285.1 Pseudomonadota bacterium
GCCTACACCTTCTGCTTCGACAAGGATTTCTTCCCCAAATGGTTGCCCAGCAACCTCTCCGCCGAGCAGCGGCGCAACTTGGCGAAGAACTTCCTCAAGTTCCAGGTGGACTTCAACAAGAGCCTCGACGTCGCGAACAACGCCATCGATACCTCCGAGGCCAAGCTTCACGCCATCGGTGACGCGTTCGATCTCTGGCTCGACGACGTGGAATTCATCTCCGACGCATCTCTGTGCACCAACTACCCCGTCACCTCCGCGTGGAAGCCCATCAGCAAGGCGGGCGGTAGCTGCGCCCTGGCCCCAGACGCGGCCAAGTTCCATGGCTATATCGATGCCCTCTACACGCACTGGAAGGCGAAGTTCTTGAGTGGCGGCAAAGTGATGATGCCTGAGCAGACATCGGATGGAACGACCTCCGAATCGCAAGGGTACGGCCTCTTGCTCTCTGTCGCGATGGATGATCAAACCACCTTCAAGGCGATTTGGGCCGAGACCAAAGGCAAGATCATCAGCGGCAAGGGCGTCGTCAACTGGAGCTGGGGCAAGAACGACGGCACCTCGGCCACCGACGGCGACGAAGACATTGCGTATGCACTCTACATGGCAGACAAGAAGGGGTGGGGCACCAAAGGTGATGCCGACTCGCTCGCCAACGCCATCATGTCCAAAGATGTAAGCGGCACCACCATCAGACTGGGTAGCGACTACAACGTGGGCTTCAATCCCTCCTATTTTGCCCCCTTGTTCTATCGGAGCTTCGCCGGGAGCTGGGGTGGAGTGATTGATACTTGCTACGGCATCGTGGGGAAGTGCCAGCAGAGCAACGGCCTCATTGCCGACTGGTGCAAGCCCGATGGAACTCCCGCCAGTGCGTCCGAGCTGGGCGCGCAAGTTTGCGGCAAAGGCATGTGCGGCGACAAGGTGTACGCCTACGAGGCTGCCCGTGCCGGGCTTCGGTTGGGCCAAGACGCCTGCTGGGGCTCCGGCTCCCAAGCAAGTCCCATCCTGACCAAGCTGCTCACGTTCTTTGCCGGCAAGTACGAAGGCGGAGACAGCATCGGAGCGATGATGGCTGGTTGGCTCTTGGCCCAGGGCACGCCGCACACGTCCGCGGTTGCGAATCAGGCGTCCTTCATCGGACCTCTCGGGGTAGCCGCAAAATCCTCCTCCGCCCATGCCAAGATACTGGACAACGCATTTCGGTCGACGCTGGACATCCTGGAGTCGCCCCAGTTCAACAGAGTGTACTACTCCGGATCTCTCGGCATCATATCTCTGCTAGAGATGTCCGGCAACATGCCTCACTAGGCCGAGCCCCAGGCCAGTCCAGTCCACCGTGGTCCACCATCGTTCGCCATCCGCCACACCGGATGGCGAACAAGTGGATCCAGTGGACTGGGGCTCGAGGGGCGCCCGATCAGGGCGCGGTGATGGCGGCGATGTCCTCGACGCAGAAATCCCAGTCAACCGGGGCGGTGCTGTCGGTAGGGATCATGAACTGAATGGCCAGGATATTGTTGGCATCGGTGTCGCCGGGTTTGAGCTTGGGGTTGTAGTAGGTCTTGACCAGCGGATCCTCGAACTCGACCTTCATGACGGTGCCCGCCGCCACGTCCGCGGGGGCGACTTTGTAGTAGGAGTTGGCCACATTGTCTCCCTCGTTGAACTGAATGCGGAGCTCAACGGCATTGACGACACCGCTGAATCTCACGGCGACGCCAATCAGCTTGGTGGCCAGGTCGGCGTTGTAGGGACACGTGCTCAAGGGGTACTTGATTGGGACGATACCAGCGTCTGTGACGCCTGCATCGGCCGCTTCTTCTTCACTTTCCGCGCAGAGATCAAAGCCAATGCCGGCGCCCCAGATGGTGCTGTAATCGAGTGCGCCGTCGCCATCCTGGTCGGTGACCTTCGGCGCGGTGCCTTTGAAGCACATCTTCCCTGGGTTGTCGAACCGGGCACCTTCCGCCGGCTCGAAGGTGGCGCCGGCACAACCAAAGGAGTACCAAGCCCCCTGAATGCCCAGCTCGTTTTCGCCGGTCTTCATGAAACCCTCTGCATTGGGCATGAGATTGACGCCGGGGAGAGGCGTCGTGTCGACAACGGTTCCTCCGGCGCCCGTACCCGTGCCGGTTCCGCCCGCGCCGGTTCCGCCCGTGCCGCCCGTGTCGCCCGTTCCGGTCCCGCCCGTTCCGGTCCCGCCCGTTCCGGCCCCTCCGTTCGCGTCGGTCGGCTTGTCGCCTTCATGAGCCGGATTGTCTTTGCCGCAGCCCGCCAGACCCAGGGCGCCGATGGCCCCGAGAGTTGCCAGGACGAAGAGTCGATTCGAAAGCACCATTGTCGTCTCCTTGTTCACAACTTTTGCAGACGCCTAATGTCAGCACGTCCTGCTCGTGATGGCCAGATCCGCGCGAAGATCGTGAACGTCATCGAACCGATGCTGTGCGTCGCCATGGACCGGCCACACCAGCCGGGCGGCGCAACCCGGTCAACGCCGGGGCGCACCCACCAACTGCGGACCGCCGCATGTAGAAACAGGGTGGAGCTTCGATGGCGCGATGCGACAATGGCGCTGGAAACGACTACGGGCCAGGCATCGCTGTCGAGGCCGGTCGCGCCCAGGGCGCCGCTGTTCGGCGACAGCGTGTAGGCGAAATCGAGGCCGTAACCCGGGTTATCTAGATCGGGGCTGCGACGACCGCCACGGCGTCCACGACCAAGGTGCCGCTCAGGACCTTGACCTGGACGGTGTGCGAGCTGTTGCTGAGCCCGCGCAGCGTGAAGGTCTGGTAGAGCTCTTTCGCGGCGGCCGTGCTGGCCGAAGCCGTGGCGACCTGTCCGTCCACCGTGACCTCCAGCTTGGCCGAGCCGTCGTTAGCCCCAAGGATGTCGAGTCCGGTTCCCGTGAACGTGTACTTCAGGGTGGCGCCGGTTCCGCCGGAGGACAGAGAGCGCTGGTAGTTGTACATGCTCTGGCCGTTCTCGTGGGACCACGAGCCGCCATAGATCAGCTTGGCTGCCGGCGGCGACGCCAGATCCGTGGTCTCCAGACTGTCGAGTAGCTCGGAATAGTACGGTGGATACCCGTCCACCGTCTCCACCAACAGGTTGTCGAAGCGGGTGTAGTAGTAACCGCTGGCCAGGTCCACGCGGCCGGACAACCTGGGATTCGCATCGGTGTACGTGGCTAGCGCGGTTTGGTCCAGATAGGCGGTCACCTTGTTCTCCACCACCTGGAGGGCGAGGTTGTGCCACTCACCGTA